>CALGKS010000397.1 GCA_937930475.1 uncultured Collinsella sp.
GGGGTGTGGGGTGCGCGTTCGGCTTGCGCGGGACGCGCGGTGCCCGTGGCTTGCGGCCGACCCGGCGATGGATGCGTTACTGGATGCGAGTTCGGCAGTAGGGGCAGACCTTCCAGTGCGCGTCGAGCGGACGATGGCAGCTGGGGCACACGTTGCGAACCTGGGTGTCGCACACGGGGCACACGACAAAGTCCTTCTCGATGGGCGCGCCGCACTGCGGGCAAGTGCCGTACTGGGCAAGCTGGCGCTCGCGCAGGGCCATGTCCAGCTCCTGCTCCTCGCGGTCGGCCGCGTAAGAGTGCGGGCGCAGGACCAGGTAGGCGATGAGGCCAACAAACGGGATGAGGGCGATGATGCCCCATGCCACGTAGGCGCTGGCGCCGCGGCGGCGAGCGTCAATGAACACATAGACGACCGACAGCACGTACAGGGCGATGATAAAGCCCACGAAGGCATAGATGACGCCCATAAGCTGCGGCGACATGAGCTCGTTGATGTATTTGGACATTGAGGTGTACCTTTCGGAATATTTACAGTCCGGTCAAGTTTACCACGGGGTTTGTTTATATGGGACCACGGCTGGGTACGGGGCCGACGCGGACACAAACATCTCAATCTGTAACAGATGGGAGCGGAATCCGGGTCTAGATGTTACAGAATTAGATAAACCGTTCTCTCCCCGACTTAAATCTCGATCTGTAACATCTTGACTCCAAAATCAGTTCTTACTGTTACAGAACAAGATGAACGGTAAGCCCTCCGTTAAATATCTCAATCTGTAACAACAACTCGAAAAAACAGGTCTAACCGTTACAGATTTAGACATTCGAAACCGACTGATAGGTTCATCTAAATCTGTAACATCTAGACCCCAAAACGGTCCCGAGATGTTACAGATCGAGAAAGAAGATCTCTCCATGACTTTAAATCTCAATCTGTAACACATAGGACCGATTTCCCCTATTACTGTTACAGATCGAGACAAACGAATGACCCGCCAGATTAACGTCTCGATCTGTAACATCTGGAACCTAGTTCTTCTGCTTACTGTTACAGAACGAGACAAACCTCTGACACCAGGGGCGGTAGATGAGGTTGTCGAGGTTGCCGAGTCTCCCCTCGCCTGCCGTTGGCGGGTGTTGCGGGGCTGTTCGCCGCATTGCCGCCGCGCTGGGGGTGTGCAGACCGTAGGATAGTCCTATTGACGGCCTGTCAACTCGTCTGGGAGGCACTGTGACGGAAACGTTTGATATTGCAATCGTGGGCGCGGGCATCACGGGATGTGCCATCGCGCGGCAGCTCGCGCGGTTTGACCTGTCCATTTGCGTGGTCGAGGCGGCCAACGACATCGCGCTGGGAGCGTCGAAGGCCAACGGCGGTCTGGTGCACGCTGGCTACGATCCGGCTCCGGGAACCGTAAAGGCGCAGGTCAACGCCCGCGGCTGCGAGCTATATGGCACGTGGGCCCAGGAGCTTGGATTTTTGTTCCGCCGTACCGGGTCGATGGTGCTGGGGTTTAACGACGAAGACCGCGCACACCTGGAGAAGCTGCGCCAGAATGGCCTGGCCAACGGCGTGCCCGAGCTGACGATCATTGGTCCCGAGCGCATCCGAGAGCTGGAGCCGCGCGCGAGTGCCGAGGCAACGTGCGCGCTGTGGTGCCCTTCGACCGGTTACGTTGACCCATTTGAAGTGGCCATCGCCGCTCTGGAGAACGCTGTCGCCAACGGCGTGACATTTATGCGGTCCGCGCCGGTGGAAGCGATTGAGGTTGCTGGCGGCGAGGCTACCGACGGGACTGCGCGCTTTACGCTGGTGACGCCTGCCGGCGATGTGCGCTGCCGCTATCTGATCAACGCCGCGGGCAACGGCGCCGCGGACATCTCGCATATGGCCGGCGCCGAGGAGTTCCAGATGGTCTGGCGCCAGGGAAACATCGTGGTGCTGGACAAGGAGCCGCGCGCGCTCATGCCGCTCTACCCCGTTCCCACGCCGGTGTCCAAGGGCGTTATCGTCACGGGCACCGCGCACGGCAACACCGTGATCACCGCGACCGCTGCCGTGCGCGAACCGGGCGATACACAGACCTATGCGAGCGATGTGAACGCGCTACTGACCGGCGCGCGCAAACTGGTGCCCGATCTGGACACGCGCCGCGTGGTGCGCGCGTTTGCCGGCGGACGTCCGGTCATTCAGGGGACCAACGACTTCTTTATTGGGCAGTCGGCCGTGGTGCCGGGGCTGTTCCAGGCGGCGGGCATTCAGTCGCCGGGCGTGGCGAGCGCGCCGGCCATTGCCGAGCGCATGGAGCACGTGATGCGCGAGGCGGGCGTTGCTTTGCGCGAGCGGGCCGACTGGGACCCGATTCGCCGCGCGCCGGACGACTTCGACCGCGCGCCGCTTGCGCGCAAGGAGGAGCTCATTGAGTCCGACCCTGCATGGGGGCAGATCGTCTGCCGCTGCGAGACGGTGCCCGAGGCCGAAATTGTTGCCGCGATTCGACGCCGCCCGGGTGCGGTTTCGGTCGAGGGCGTCAAACGCCGCTGCCGCGCGGGCATGGGCCGCTGCCAGAGCGGCTTTTGCCAGAGCCGCGTGGTGGCAATCCTGGCGCGCGAGCTGGGCCGCGACCCCAACGAGGTGCTGCTGGAGGACACTGGCTCGTGGCTCATTGAGGGACCTTTGAAGGGGGTGCGCTAGGATGGCGAGCTTTGAAGTAAATGCCACGATCGCGGCGGACGGCGCCGACGAGGCAGTGCCAACACAGGCGTTCAACGTGGTCGTTATCGGCGGCGGACCCGCCGGCATGGCGGCCGCGCTTTCCGCGCATAAGGCCGGCGCGCGTGTGGCCATCGTGGAGCGCGAACAGCACCTGGGCGGAATACTCCACCAGTGCATCCACCCTGGCTTTGGCCTATCGCACTTTAAGCAGGAG
>CALGKS010000398.1 GCA_937930475.1 uncultured Collinsella sp.
CAGATGCTCGCCGCCACGCCCGGTGAGCTTCGCTCGCTCGGCGCCGACGTGACACGCATCGCAGCCGTCTCGCCCACCTGCGTCTTTGGCGGCCGCGACGTCATCGTCAAGAGCAACGCTGGCTTCAACGTAGTCGACCTGCTGGGCTAACGCACAAAGGTAGATTTTTAGGACATGCCTAAAAATCTACCTTTTTTTCTGGGGCTTGGACGGGGCGGCGCAGCCCACTGCGACGGTTTGTCTCAATCTGTAACATCTAGACGGCAATATCGGCTCCAGATGTTACAGATCGAGACGTTCCCGAACGGCACCAGCTCTTTGTCTCGATCTGTAACAGCTAGGCCCATTTATGCCGAGTTACTGTTACAGATCGAGTCAAACCGCCGCAGACGCCCGCCCTTCAGCAAAAACCACCCAAAGGTGTCTGTCCCCTTTGGGTGGTTTGCGAGTGGGCCGCTACTTGATGAACGGGTTCAGCCTGGCCGCCAGTGGATCGAGTTTGTACATGGTTGCAAAGCACTCACGACCATAATCGGAGTCATTGCTCCAGCTACCCTGGTCGACGTCGTACTCTGCACCCAGACGAATCCACTCCTCCGGCTTGTTCTTCTCGTGCTTGCTGCAGAAGTAGCGCTGGTACTCGACCTCGTGCTCAAACTCAAACTCGGCATCCGAACCGCGGCCGGCATACTCGTCGACCGACGTCAGGTTGCCGTGCTCGTCGTAATAGAACTCCGCATAGCCGCCGCGCTCGGAATCGATCCTGTCGAGCTTGCCGTCGCTGTACGAATAATCCACCGCGGCATACGAGTTCAGCGAGCCGTAATCGTTGCCGTGCGAGTCATATGCCACAGGCGAGATACGCGAAATGTTGCCGTCCTTGTCATACTCGTAGCCCGCGGTAATCGTCCACGTAGTTCCCACCGTGTCGCCCTGGCAGTCCAGCGTAAAGGACGTCACGCGATCCTTGTCGTATCCGTACGAATACACGACCGTCCGAGGATTGCCCGGGCTGGTATCGGTGTTGGTCACCATGTTGCCGTCCTGATAAATATACGTGCTCGCGCTCTCGCCGTAGCCCGCATGGGTCGTCTTGTTGATCAGGTTTCCGTCCGCGTCGTAGGTAAACGTCGTGGTGCTCGACGAATCGCTAATGTCGGCATCGCAGTCGATGCGCGTGACGTTACCGTCGGCGTCGTACGTAAACGTGTTGACGTTCTCGTAACCGCCCGCCAGATCTTCCTCAATCTCCGAAATGCGATGCGACTCATCGTGCTCGACGCTGTAACTTACGCCGCCACCTTGCTTGACGGTAGACGTGAAGCCCGTGACGTAACCGTTCTCGTCACGCTCGATCTCGTAGATATCGCCGTACTGGTCCGATTTATCGGTACCCTCGTAGGACACCGGCAGCCACAGCTCGTCGAGCTGCGTGTCTTTAATGCCGCTAACCTTCGTATCCTGCGGCAGTTCCAACGTGGCGAGCTTCTTTTTGCCCGAAAGATCGACGCTTTTAAGGTTTTCGGCATTTTTGAGGTCGAGCTTCTCGATGTCGTCGCAACCGTCCAGGTTAACGACGGTGACGTTGCTCGCCGAGCTAAGCTCGACAGTCTTAAGGTCGCCACAGCCCGAGAGGTCCAGGTTGACGAGTTTGTCCCCGCCGTATTCCACACTGGTAACGTTGGGGAACACCTTGCCTAGGCCCTGCGTCGACGTGATGCCATCCAGCTCGACCGACGTCACCGCCTTGGCCTCGTCGCGTGAGATGCGGCCGTCACCGTTAGTGTCGTATTTGGTCGAGACAAGCGCACGCATGCCGCTATCCGGGAAGGTCTTCTCGTCGATAGGCGTGGTCTCAATCCGCGTAAAGTAGAACAGTGCACCGCCACCGATGCCCGCCGCCACGACAAGTACCGCGGCGAGGGCGATGAGGGGCTTCTTGGAACGCTTGCGCCGCACGGACTGCTGCACGGGCACGTATTGCTGAGGAGCGGGCGCGGCAGGCTGGGGTTGCCGCGTGGCCGCGACCTGGTCGGGTGCTACGGGCGCGCCGCATACGGGGCAAAAGAGGGCGTCGTCGACAAGCGGCGTGCCACACGAGCGACAAAACATGGCGGGCTCCTTTCGGTTCATTCCTTCCACCATGAAGGTAAACCCAAAAATGCAGCCCTTGTTGCGCAACATTCAGCCCAAACC
>CALGKS010000399.1 GCA_937930475.1 uncultured Collinsella sp.
CTAACACAAGTGACGCCGTTGGCTGGAGCTGTGACAACGGCATGGGATACGGAATCCCCGAGATCTGCCAGGGGAGTCAGTTCGGGGATGAGAAGCTTAGGCTGACCCGTTGTCAGGCCGTCGAATGTCACCGAGCAGATCGGAACCGTCACGTCAGCGTCACCGTCCAGGATGGAGCCTTTCGGCACCGACGGCGCGGCGGCGCTCGAGCCGGGGGTTCCCTGGAGAACCTTCCACTCAACCTTCTCGACAAGGGTCGGGCTGGACCCGCTCACATCGCGGGTGTAATGGACGCAAATGTAGTCCATGCGCTTCTTGCCTTGCGAGCCGCTCGCCACCTTGACGTCCTCGGGCGCGGTGACACCGATATGGCGACCCTGCACGATCATGTCGCCGGTCGCGATGCGGACGGTGTTCGCGTCGACGAGAGATGGGGCCAGTTTGCCGCCCGTCTGCAGCACATAGCTGCCAGTGCCGACCTCTCCCGCAATGCGGCGCCCGTCGTCGGCCGAGCTAACGTGTGGCACGCCAGCTTTGCCGGTCACAATCTCCATTTAAGCCGTCCTTTCCCATATAAAGCCGTTCTGGCTGTCCCGCATGACCCACGTTCCCCCATAGGTGGCGCCGGGGTTTTTGCCCTTGCTTTCCATATAGAGGGAGCCCACAGGGTGTGCGGCGAGGAACGTCTGGGCGGTCGAAGCCGCCGGACCCTGTGGCCCCGTCTCCCCGGTCGGCCCCTTTAGGTTGCCCAGCTTAATCCAGGCCATGTCGACGCCCCCGACTAGGCCTTGTAGGTGTACAGGTTCCCGGTGGCGGCGTCGATGTAGACCGAGCCGACCACGGCGGTGCCGGTCGGCGCGCCGGTCCCGGCGGTCACGGAGGTGCCGTCGGCGCCCTTTTCTCCCTTGGGGCCCGTCTGACCGGTCGGGCCGGTCTCCCCCTTCAGTCCCTGGATTCCCTGCTTGCCCTGTTCTCCGGTGTCGCCCTTGTCGCCCTTGGGACCCTTGAGCGAGCCGATGTTAGCCCATGCCATGTCGTTCTCCTTTCGCTAGGCGTTGTCGCCGTACTGGTAGACCTTGAAGCCGTCTGCCGTATCGATGTATACGGCGCCGGCCTGGGATGACGCCGTGGGGGCTCCCTGGCCGAACGTGATGCCGGGGCCGGCAGGGCCCTGGGCACCCGTGGCGCCGGTGTCGCCCTTTTCGCCCTTTTCGCCCGTGGCCCCCTTGTCGCCCTTGGGTCCCTTCATCTCGCCGAGGTCGGTCCACTGCGCGTCGCCGCTCATCGCGGTCTTGACCCACATGTGGCTCGTGTCGCTCGTGATGTACGTGTCGCCGATGGCGGCACTGGACGGCAAGGCGGCCTTGCTGCTCACCGCGCCCTTGACGGTGATGGACGTGCCGTCGGCGCCCTTGGGGCCGACGGCACCCGTCTCGCCCTTGGGCCCCTTGAGGCTCACGCCGTTGATGGCGGAGCCGACCCTGGCGGTCGATCGTCCCGCGTCCACCGCCGAGATGGGGTAGACGCTGCCCTTGGCGTCGAGCACGAGGTCGCCGACCTGAACTCCGTCGGACGGCGAGAGCGCCGAGAAGGCGACGTCGCCGCCAGCCGGGACGCTGATGCTCGCGACGCGCACGCTGCCGCCCTTGGGGCCGGCAGCGCCCGTCGCGCCCTTGTCGCCCTTTGGACCCTTGAGGGTTCCCACCTGATTCCACGTGTTAGCCATTTGTATCTCCAATCTCGCCGTAGCGATAATAGGTGCCAGTCTCACTGTCGAGGTAGAGGTCCCCGACGCGCCCGCCGGTGGCGGGTGCACCGCCCCCGACGTACCACTTCGTTCCGGGCTCGCCCGCCGACTTCAGCTGCTCTCGCACCCAGTCTTCAACATCAGCCCAGGTCTTGACCTCGTCATCGGTGTAGATATAGCCGTCCGGCTTTGCCCTCGGGCGCACCCTGAGCACGGCGCGCGCCTGCGTGTCGCGCCCATCGCTCCCCCATGCGGCAATGTCGGCGCCCGCCGTCAGCAGGAGCGACGGCACCGGGGCCTCGCCGCCGACGACCGGGGTCACCAATGCGCGCGCCGATCCGGTGATGGCGAAGTGGGCCTCCGTCGCGCCGCGGACCGAGACGCGGACGCGCCGACCCGTATCCCATTGGTAAAGGGGCGGGCCGATGAGTTCTATCTGCTTCATGGCAGTCTCCTATCTCCCCACCGCACCAGGCGATGCGCCATACGTGGCGCTGTAGCCCGACCCCGCGGCCTTTACGATCTTGCTGCTGATCTCGACCGAGACCGTCACGTTTGGCGAGTAGTGTCTGGCCTCAACGATATCGCCGAGGCCGAACTCGACGCCCTCGTTGACCGTCACGGTCACGCTGCCCTCGGACTGCTTGTCCTCGAGTCGGCTGGATGCCTGATCGCGGAGATCGTCGCCCTCGGTGTTGTTGGCGTCGTAGTACTCCTCGAGCTCGAAGACGCCGGTCATCGCCTTCACGGTGTCTACGCTGCCTTCCCGGTCGGCGTAGACGTCCACGACTTCTCTGGCCGCAAGTTCGCCCTTGCCGGCCGCCTTGAGGTGATTGGTGACGAGCAGGTCGCTCTTGAGGTCGAAGTTTACGAGATCGGAGTCGACCCTGCCGCGCCAGTCTGTCACCTTCACCGCCTGGAGCCTGCACGATCCGCCCACCCACCTCGCATCGAGGCGAAGACCTGCGGAGCGCATCGCCAGCCTAAGGTTGGTCCAGGCGTCGGGTGCGTCCCTGCTGCATCGGTAACTGACGTTCACCCCGGCGTCGGCATCGGGAACCGTGAAGAGGGAGCCGATGTCGAGCCGCTTAACCGCGGACCGCAGCACGGCGTTAGCGTCCCCAGAGAGGACGAGGTAGTCCTGGCCCGGATCGGGCCACAGAAGGCGCTTCTCGAGCACTCCGGTCCAGGTCGACCCGGTCCAGTGCAGCTCGGACGAGGTGCGGCGCGTCTTGAGCTCGAACCCCTCGACGCGCCCGCCGATCTCCAGGCCGTCGGCGAAAACACGCCAAGCGGCCTCCGGCAACGGTACGGACGAGTCGCGCACCACGAGATCGAACGAGTTGTCGACGCCGTCGCCCCAGCCCGAGTCCATATCCAACTCGAAGTCAGAAATCGGGAAGAGCGTCCTGCCGGCGCTGTCGGCGACTATGAGCTCCAAGGCGGCTCCCCCTCCTCAAGATAGTGGGTCATGGTGAAGCCGAACGAGCCGTCCCATGCGACAGAGGACGTGCCGGGCCGAAGCTGCTCGAAGCAGTAGGAACCGCTTCCGGCGCCCTCTCCGCGCATGCCGTCGGCGAAGCGGTCCTCGGTCTCACCGTACATGCCGACGAGCTTGATCGTCTTGGGGAAGCTCGAGCCGTCGATGATGAGCCTGGAGCCGCCAGGCACTTCAACGTCCGCAGAGTAGACGTTGATGAAGTCCCCCTGCGTCACGGTGATGCGAGGTGACGACGCGGGACCGAAAATCGTGAGCTTAAGGTCGGCGGGCACCAGCCCGTCGACGGTGACCGACCGGCTTGCGACCGAGCCGCCGTAGTCGTACTCGTAGTCATGGGGAAAGTCCAGGCCGGTCTGGTCCTCGTCCTCCCGGGCGTAGAACTCCTGGACGACCTCGCGCCGCCAGGACCCGTCGAGCAGCAGCACGGTAAGCGTGGCGGCGATACCCCGCCTGCCGTAGACCTGCGATGTCTCGGACTTCGCGATATAGGCGCGCTGGTACCAAACACCGTCGACGACGAGGCGGCCGGGCTCGCGGACGGAGATATCCCTGTCCGCAAGCCGCCTTAGCCTGTCGGCAGCCGCCGAGGACAGCACGGCATCGACCGTCGCCTCCCTCGCGTCCCGCGAGATGCCGTAGACGCCGCGCCATGAGAGGTCGTAGCTCCACTCGCGCGAGCGCACGCCCGCGGCGGTGCCGACATAGATGCCGTCGCCGTCGAGGTCGACGCGCTCACCCGAGGACGAGACGTAGTGCATCCTATGCATGTGCCACCGCCCTGATGTGCCTGTCGAGGTCGCGCTCGAGCGTGACCGGCGTGTACTTCTGGATGATCGCCGGGGGGTTGCGGTC
>CALGKS010000400.1 GCA_937930475.1 uncultured Collinsella sp.
CCGAGTACGCCGAGCTCAAGGAGCTCATCGGCCTGGACAAGACGAGCTCCGTGCTTTGCTTCTCCACGGAAGGTGACACGGATCCGGATCAGTACCGTCGCATCGTCTGGGAGGGCGAGTACCCCACCTGCTAGCAGACTGACCTGTCCGGGCGGCGGAGCATATGTTTGCTCCCTGCTCGAACAGTCCTGCTCGCACGGAGAGCACATTAAGTGCTCTCCGGCTCGTGCGGAACTCGCGACGGAGCAAACATATGCTCCGCCGCCCTACGTTTACTTGCTTGCCGGGTGCTCGACCTCACGCTGCTTGGCACAAGTGATCTATCTGAAATATCTACCTGTAGGTAAACCCTTGTAGAAAGGTTGACTGTAATGGCTAAAGAACTCGATTTCGACGCTATCAAGGCTGCTGCTGAGTCCCACCGTGCTGATATGACTCGCTTCCTTCGCGCCATGATCTCGCACCCCTCTGAGTCTTGCGAGGAGGGCGAGGTTGTCGCTTGCATCAAGGCCGAGATGGAGGCCCTCGGTTACGACGAGGTTAAGGTTGACGGCCTGGGCAACGTCATGGGCTTCATGGGCGAGGGCGACAAGATCATCGCCATCGACTCCCACATCGACACCGTCGGCATCGGCAACATCGAGAACTGGGATGCCGATCCCTATGAGGGCTACGAGACCGACGAGATCATCTACGGCCGCGGCGGCTCCGACCAGGAGGGCGGCATGGCTTCCGCTACCTACGCTGCCAAGATGATGAAGGACATGGGCCTCATCCCCGAGGGCTACAAGATCATGGTCGTCGGCACCGTCCAGGAAGAGGACTGCGACGGCATGTGCTGGCAGTACATCTACAACAAGGACGGCATTAAGCCCGAGTTCGTCATTTCCACCGAGCCCACCGACGGCGGCATCTATCGCGGTCACCGCGGCCGCATGGAGATCCGCGTCGACGTTCACGGCACCTCCTGCCACGGCTCCGCTCCCGACCGCGGCGACAACGCCATCTACAAGATGGCCGACATCATCGCCGACGTCCGCGCCCTCAACAACAACGGCTGCGACGAGTCCACGGACATCAAGGGCCTCGTCAAGATGCTCGACCCCAAGTACAACCCCGAGCACTTCGAGGACGCCCGATTCCTGGGCCGCGGCACCTGCACCGTCAGCCAGATCTTCTACACCAGCCCCAGCCGCTGCGCTGTCGCTGACTCCTGTGCCATCTCCATCGACCGTCGCATGACCGCCGGTGAGACCTGGGAGTCCTGCCTGGACGAGATCCGCAACCTGCCGGCCGCCAAGAAGTACGGCGACGACGTGAAGGTCTCCATGTACATGTACGACCGTCCGTCCTGGACCGGCGAGGTCTACGAGACCGAGGCTTACTTCCCCACGTGGATCAACAAGGAGACCGCTCCGCACGTCAAGGCCCTCGTCGACGCCCACAAGGCCATGTTCGGTGACGAGCGCATCGGCTGCGAGCCTAGCATGGACAAGCGCACCGGTCGTCCGCTGTGCGACAAGTGGACCTTCTCCACGAACTGCGTCTCCATCCAGGGCCGCTACGGTATCCCCTGCGTCGGCTTTGGTCCGGGTGCCGAGTCTCAGGCTCACGCTCCCAACGAGGTCACCTACAAGGACGACCTGGTCACCGCTGCCGCCATGTATGTGGCTGCCCTGAACCTCTACGATCCGAGCCAGGCCGATGGCGACGCCACCGTGTTCCGCGCCGGTCTGACCAACAACAAGATCGACTAGTCCCATTCCTCGATCTTGTTGAGCCGGGGACAGTTTATGTCCCCGGCACCCCTTGTTGACTTGGGGCCCGCGGTCGTTATCTCCCATGCTTCCTCAACGGTGGCGGGTCCTCGTCATGGTGCTCTGCATGTTCTAGCCACACGCGCATGCCGGAGCACATCTACTCATTGCGATCGTTTCATCTTTAGAAAGGACATTTCCATGGACGCCAAGTTTACCGAGCTCGTCGAGCAGCTGAACGGCCTCGATTTTAAGGGTATGTACGGCAGCGACTTCCTGCACACCTGGGACAAGACCACCGATGAGCTCAAGGCTCTCTACATCGTCGCCGACGCACTGCGCGAGCTGCGCGAGAGCAACGTTTCGTCCAAGATCTTCGACTCGGGCCTGGCCGTCTCCCTGTTCCGCGACAACTCCACCCGTACGCGCTTCTCCTTCTCTAAGGCCGCCAACCTGCTCGGCCTTGAGCTGCAGGACCTGGACGAGAAGAAGTCCCAGATTGCCCACGGCGAGACCGTCCGCGAGACCGCTACCATGATCTCCTTCATGGCCGACGTCATCGGCATCCGCGACGACATGTACATCGGCAAGGGCGACGCCTACATGGCCGAGGTCTCCGAGTCTGTCCAGCAGGCCTACGAGGACGGCGTTCTGGATCACCGTCCCACGCTCATCTCCCTGCAGTCCGACTCCGATCACCCCACGCAGTCCTCTGCCGACATGCTCTACCTCATCAACGAGTTTGGCGGCCTCGAGAACCTCAAGGGCAAGAAGGTTGCCGTCACCTGGGCCTATTCGCCCTCTTACGGCAAGCCGCTGTCCTGCCCGCAGTCGCTGATCAGCCTGCTGCCCCGCTTTGGCATGGACGTCACCCTGGCTCACCCCGAGGGCTACGACCTCATGCCCGAGGTCGTCGAGCGCGCCAAGGGCTACGCCGCCGAGTCCGGCACCACCTTTAAGCAGGTCAACACCATGGCCGAGGCCTTCGAGGGCGCCGACATCGTGATCCCCAAGAGCTGGGCTCCGTTTGCCGCCATGGAGAAGCGCACCAACCTGTACGCCGAGGGCGACGACGCCGGCATCGCTGCGCTGGAGAAGGAGCTGCTTGCTCAGAACGCCACCCATCAGGACTGGGTCTCCACGACTGAGCTCATGGAGAAGACCGCCAACGGCCAGGACACCATCTTTATGCACCCGCTGCCCGCCGACATCTCCGGTGTCTCCTGTGAGCACGGCGAGGTTAACGCCGATGTCTTCGACATGCACCGCGTGGGCATGTACAAGGAGGCCAGCTACAAGCCGTACGCCATCGCAGCCATGATGTTCCTGCAGAAGGTTGCCGATCCGGCCGCTACCCTCAAGGCCCTCGACGAGCGCAACACCGCCCGTTGGTTCCAGGCCTAAAGCTGGGCTGAGTAATGGCTAAGCGTATCGTTGTCGCCCTGGGCGGAAACGCCCTCGGCGCCAACCTTCCCGAGCAGATGGAGGCCGTCAAGACGACTTCCAAGGCTATCGTCGACCTGATCGAGGAGGGCAACGAGGTCGTCATCGTGCATGGCAACGGTCCCCAGGTGGGTATGATCGCCAACGCGATGGCCGAGCTCACGCGCTCTAACCCTTCGAAGTACATTCCCTGCCCGCTGTCCGTCTGCGGTGCCATGAGCCAGGGCTACATTGGCTATGACCTGCAGAACGCCCTGCGCGAGGAAATGCTCGACCGTAATATCGACAAGGGTGTCGCCACCGTGCTGACCCAGGTCGAGGTTGCGGCGGACGACCCCGCCTTTGCTGATCCCGTTAAGCCGATTGGTCCGTGGATGAGCGAGGCCGAGGCCAAGGAGCTGGAAGCTGACCGCGGCTACCAGTTCATCCACGACGAGAAGCAGGGCTTCCGTCGCGTGGTGGCTTCGCCCAAGCCCGTGAGCATCGTCGAGCTCGACACCATCAAGTCGCTCGTCGAGACCAACCACGTGGTGATCTCCTGCGGCGGTGGCGGTATCCCCGTCACCAAGGCCCAGGGTAACCACCTTAAGGGCGCTGCCGCCGTCATCGATAAGGACTTTGCGGCCGAGAAGCTCGCCGAGCAGCTCGATGCCGATGCCCTGATTATCCTGACGGCCGTGGAGAAGGTTGCCATTGGCTTTGGCACCGACCACGAGCAGTGGCTCGACACGCTGACCGCGGCTGACGTAAAGCGTCTGTCCGAGGCCAACGAGTTCGGTCGCGGCTCCATGCTGCCCAAGGTTCAGGCTGCCTCGACGTTTGCCGAGAGCAAGCCGGGCCGTACGGCGCTCATCACGCTGCTCGAGAAGGCGCGTGACGGTCTTGCCGGCAAGACCGGTACTACGTTTACCGGCGACGCTGAGTAGGCATATCTGCACCATTGAGGAGGGTGCCCTGCGTCGCGGGGTGCCCTCCTTTGTGCTATGGAGAGCTGGGGAGCGCTTGCTGGAAAACTGGCGCGTGCCTGTTCCGACGGAGTGTGAGCTTGGTATGGTGGGTATAGCAACTATGGTGTCCAAGGCGGCCAGGGGAGGTTTGCGGAGATGAAGCTCGGTTGCGTCATTATGGCTTCGGGCGAGGGCAAGCGATTTGGCTCTAACAAGATGCTCGCCGATATCTATGGCGAGCCGCTGATTGCCCGGACCATTGATTCGGTTCCCCGGGGCTTTGACGTTGTGGTTTCGACGCGTTGGCCCGAGGTCGCTCAGATTTGTGATGACAAGCATTGCCCGTGCGTGCTGCACGATGGCGAGCTGCGCAGCGAAAGCGTCCGTGCGGGCCTTTCGTGGGGAGTCGAACGCAACTGGAAAGGTTGCCTCTTTTTGCCGGGCGACCAGCCGCTCGTGAGTTCAGATTCTTTTGAGGCTATGGTTCGTGCATTTGACGAGCGTGGCCGCAAGCATCCGGTGCGTCTTGCGTGCAACGGTGAGCCTTCGAGCCCGGTGCTCTTTCCGGCGGAACTGTTCGATGCACTTATGTGTCTTGGGGGTAAGGACGGCGGCGGTTCGATCCTCAAGGACCGTACCGACGTGGTGCTGGTCGAGGCGCGTGCCTACGAGCTGTGGGACGTCGATACCGTCAAGGGACAGCGACGCATAACGGAGCATATCGCCGCCTGCTCGTATTTTGATCGCGTGGCCAACTGCATCAATCAATAAGGAGCAATTATGATCATCATCAAAAACGGCGCACTCGTGACGCCCCAGGGGCTTCGCCGCGCCGATCTTGCCATGGAGGGCGACAAGATTGTGCGGATTGCCGCGACGATTGAGCCGGCCGAGGGCGATACCGTCGAGGATGCTGCGGGCTGCTGGGTGTTCCCGGGCTTTATCGATGGGCACACGCACATGCAGTGCTGGACCGGCATGGATTGGACAGCCGATAGCTTTGAGACCGGCACGCGCGCGGCTGCCTGCGGCGGCACGACGACCATTGTGGACTACGCGACGGCCGATCGCGGCGTGACCATGCCCGATGCCTTGGTCGAGTGGCATCATCGCGCCGACGGCACCTGCACCGCCAACTATGCCTTCCATATGGCGCTTGCCGAGTGGAATGAGCGCAACCGCGCCGATCTTTCGGCCATGCGCGAGGCGGGCGTGTCGTCGTTTAAGACCTACTTTGCCTACGACCATCTGCGCCTGGACGATGCCGAGACGCTCGAGGTGCTGGAGGAGCTCAAGCGCGTGGGCGGTATCCTGTGCGTGCATTGCGAGAACGGCACGTTGGTCAACGCGCTGCAGAAGCGCGTGTTTGAGCAGGGTATCCACGGGCCCGAGGGCCATGCGCTCAGCCGTCCGGACGTGTGTGAGGCCGAGGCCGTGAGCCGCCTGCTGTATCTGGCGCACTTGGCCGGGGACGCTCCGGTCAACGTGGTGCACCTTTCGACCAAGCTGGGGCTCGAGGCCATTCGCGCTGCCAAAGCGCGCGGGCAGAAGAACATCTATGTCGAGACATGCCCTCAGTATCTGATGCTCGACGACACCTGCTATCTGGAGCAGGGCGAGGACGGCTTTGCGGGCGCCAAGTACGTGATGAGCCCGCCGCTGCGCCATGCCGGTGACCGTGCCGCGCTGCGCGAGGCGCTTGTGGCTGGCGAGATCGATACTATTGCGACCGATCATTGCAGCTTTAACCTGCACGGGCAAAAGGACCGAGGACGCGATGATTTCCGCGCGATTCCCAACGGCGGGCCCGGCGTGGAGCATCGTCCCGTTGCGATTGCCACGAGCTTTGAGGGACAGCTGGGTCCCGAGGATCTGTGCCGCTTGATGAGCGAGAATCCGGCGCGCGTTTTTGGCATGTATCCGCGCAAGGGCTGTCTTGCCGAGGGCGCCGATGCCGACGTGTGCGTGTGGGATCCGTGCGCGCGTTGGACGATCAGCGCCGCGACGCAGCATCAGGCCGTGGACTACACGCCGCTCGAGGGCTTTGAGGCACATGGCCGCGCCAAGGCCGTGTTTGTGAACGGCGTGCTGGTGGCACGCGACGGCGAGCCCACCGGAGCCCAACCCGGCCGCTACGTGCCCCGCTAACGGGAAGACCGCCGGGGTAGCTAATTTGGGAGAGGGCTCTTTTAGCTACCCCTGGAGGCTGGTGGCGACGATGGGGCTGCCGAGGGCTGCCTCGAAGCAATCTGCCATCGTTGGGTCGGCAAGCGTGTCGACTTGGTTGAGCATGATGCGGGCATTGTTGAGGTTCAGCATCTGCAACTCGGCATTGAGCACCATGGTGACGCGCTCTGGGGTGGCAGCGTCGGTGAGCTCGCAGCCGCAACGCTCGCAAAAGAGCTCGGGGCGGTGGGCAACCTCGGCGACGGGCTTGCCCAGCCCCGAAGCGCCGACGACCCAGACAACGTTTGCCGTGGCGGCGGGAATTACCGGCTCCCAGGCGGCATGCGCCTTGAGCGGGAGTCGCTTGCTGCCATCTGCCTCGGCCAACACATAGTCAAAGCGCTGCGCCAGTTTGCTGAGCGGCTCGGCGGGGGCGGAGAGCTTGCCTGTCTCCGGGTCCAAGACGCCTGCCTGGCAGATGCTTCCGCGGGCAAGTCCCGTGCATGCCTCGCAGGTGCAGCCGGGAACATGCAGGGTCCCCGGCTTCCAAGGCGCGGAGTCCAGGCGACGGCTCGACCCGTCCCATGGCACGCCGGCGACGGGAAACATGTGCGTGGTGGTACAGAGAAGTACCCTGCCGCCGGCGCGCATGAGCTCGAGACCCAGCGTTTTCAGCAATGTCGACTTGCCGCCACTGCCGATAATTGCGGTAATGCCCGGCTCGATCTTGAGCGCGGAGGCAAGGTTTCCACTCGTCGTTTCCATCTGTTCACCGCCGTATAATACTGTGATAATAAATAATCATCAGAGTAGCGGTCGAACCGCTTTTGCTCTGCTCAAACCGTAGCACAGGGAGGTGCCCCGGGAATGCTCGTTTATGTTCGCGGTGCCGGCGATATCGCCACGGGCGTCGCCGCTCGCTTGGTGCGCGCCGGCGTGTCGGTCGTTATGGCCGATATTGCGGTTCCCACGTGCATCCGCCGCACAATCAGTTTTTGCGAGGCCATTCGCCTGGGCGAGGTCGAGGTCGAAGGCATTCGCGCTCGCTTGGCACAGACGCCGGCTGAGGCGCTTGCGATTACCGAGGCCGGAGACGTCGCCGTTGTGGTGGACCCCCAGGCCAAGATGCTCGGTGAGTTGAAACCCGCGGCTGTGGTCGACGCGATTTTGGCTAAGCGCAACTTGGGTACCACGCGCGACATGGCGCCTGCCGTCATCGCCGTGGGGCCGGGCTTTACCGCGCCGGTTGACTGCGATGCCGTGGTCGAGACCATGCGCGGGCATTTTCTCGGCCGTGTCATTACCCAAGGTTCGCCCCAGCCCAACACGGGCGTGCCAGGCATTATCGCCGGCTATGGTAAAGAGCGCGTTATCCACAGCCCCGCCGCCGGCGTGTTTCGGTCCGACCACGCAATCGGCGACATCGTGAGCGCCGGAGACGTGATTGGCTATGCGGGCGATACGCCCATGTGCACGCAGATCGATGGCTGTCTGCGCGGGCTTTTGGCGAACGGCGTGCAGGTGACTGAGGGCTTTAAATGCGCCGATGTCGATCCGCGCGGCGATGCCAGCTATATCAACTACATTTCGGACAAGGCGACGTCGGTCGGCGGCGGCGTGCTCGAGGCACTCGCCATGCTCACCGGTGTATTCCAGGGATAGGAAATTGCAATGGAAAAGCTCGATGTGGTGAATGCTGCGCTTGGCGCTCTGAAGGCCGGTAAGACGTGCGAGCTGGTGGTCGTGGCCGGCACGGCAGGGTCATCGCCGCGCGGCGTGGGCGCCTGGATGGCCGTCTTTGCCGATGGCAGCCAAGCGGGTACCATCGGCGGCGGCAAGATCGAGCTCTTTGCGCTGAATGAGGCACGCGAGCTCCTGAGCGCGGGACAGTCGCGTCTGGTCCGCTACACCATGGGCGGCGAGAACTCCGATACCGGCATGATCTGCGGCGGAGCTATCTGCCTGTGCTACCTACATCTGGATGCAACCCAGGCACCGTTGTTCCAGGAAATTGCCGACGTCTTGGCCTATCGGCGCATCGGCGACTTCGTCATCGACTTTGAGCCGTTTATCGCGAGCGCGCTCGAGGGCGATGTGGCCGATTACCATGGCGAGGAATCGCGCCACACCATTGCGGGCTGCCCCGGGCTTTCGCTGGTGGAGGAGGGGAGGAAGGCCACCTACACCAACGCGGCCTCCGAGATTCCCACGGCGCACATCGAGACGCTCTGCCCCGAGGGCCTGACCTACATCTTTGGCTGCGGACACGTGGGCGCTGCGACGGCGAGGGTGCTCACGGCGGCGGGCTTTGCCGTCGTGGCTTGCGACGATCGCCCCGGCACGCTGACCCCCGATTGGGTGCCCGGTGTCTACGACCGTCGTCTGGTCGACTACAAGAACCTGAGCAAGCAGTGCCCCATCGGCCCGCGCGACCTGGTGGTCGTCGCCACGGCGGGTCACAAGTCCGATATCGACGTGGTGATTCAAGCCATGCGCGCCAAGCCTGCCTACCTAGGCTGCCTGGGCTCGCGCCGCAAGACGGCCTTTGTGCGCGCCCGCCTGGAGCAGGAGGGCTTTACGCAGGAGCAGATCGACGAGCTACACCTGCCGATCGGCGTTGCCATTCAGGCCGAGGACCCCGAGGAGATCGCCATCTCCATCGCCGCCGAGATGATCCACCTGCGCCGCACCAAACTCGTCCCCCGCAAGCGCTAATCGCATCCTCATCAATAAGTTGCGGTGGAATAGATCCTGAATATGCCCAATAAGCGGCAAAACAGGAACTATTTCACCGCAACTGCTGTTTGACCCCGGGGGATTCAGGATTGCGGGTCAAAATGCTACCTGTGCCATATGCTCTATAATGTCCGCCCGTTGGGCGGCATAGGGCCGCTGCCTAGAGTATGGGAGGCGCAAATGGCAGAGTCGACAGCAGGGGACGCCCTGTTCGAGCGTACGGGAAAAGTATCGTTTGTGCAGGTATTGCCCCATGCATTGCAACATGTGCTGGCGGCGTTTGCGGGCATCGTCACGCCCGCCATCATCATCGCGTCGGTCTGTGGCTTTACCCCTCAAGAGGAGGCCTCTGTCATCCAGGCGTCGCTCGTCCTCTCAGCGCTCGACATTTTCCTTCAACAGTTCCCCATAAAAGGCGTCGTCGGTTCGGGCCTGCCCATCGTGATGGGCGCGAGCTTTACCTTCGTGCCGGCGCTCAAGGCGGTCGGTCTCGAGCTCGGCTTTGAGGCCGTGCTGGGCGCCCAGGTTATTGGCGGCGCGCTCGTCGTGCTCTTCGGCCTGCTGTTTAGGCGCGTGAGTTTTCTGTTCCCGGCCCCGGTGCTCGGCACCGTCATCTTTGTCATTGGCCTGTCGCTGTGCCCGGTTGCCGTGGCGTCCATGGCGGGCGGGGAGGGCGCTGCCGATTTTGGCAGCGTCACCAACTGGGCC
>CALGKS010000401.1 GCA_937930475.1 uncultured Collinsella sp.
CCCTTTGTCCTATGTGCCGGGCCTGCGGCTGGGACATGCCCCAGGCCCGGCGTCGTGTAGGAAAAGCTACTTAGTCCTCGAGAGCCTTCTCGATGCGGGTCGTGACGCCCTTAAGGTTCAGGCCCACGACGTACTGCTTGATCGGGCGCTTGATGTGCTCGACCACAAAGCGCTTGCCGTCGATGTCCTGAGTGGCGAGGTTGCGGTAGAGCTTTTCGACCTGCTCCTTGACCTCGGGGTCGTTGAATGCATAGTGACCGGAAACATCCAGGATCTTCAGGCTGAGCTCATCGTCGGCAAGGATGTCGTCGACCTGCAGGTTGACGTCGTCGCCGGTCATCCACTTGCGCCAACGCTCGGTCTTGATGGCCTTGACCAGCAGGGTGTGATACAGGTCGGAGGGGTCATCGCACAGACCGTTGTCGACCAGGATCTGCTCGGTGGCGCAGAGCTTGAGGTAGGCACGGGTCTCCTCGGTGCCATACTGCGGAGCAACATTGGAGGCGGTCACGTGTGCCGGAATGTGCTCGAGCAGCGTCGCGTCATCCAGGTAGTCGGCGTTGTGCTCCTTCAGGCCCACACCGTAGCGCTTGGCCATATCGGCAAGCTCGCGAGCATTCTTGAAATTGTAGTGGCCAACCTGCTCCGTCCAGCGGGTAAGGGTGCCGGTCTGGCCGACGATGAAGGTGGGCATGGGGCATCCGCGCTTCTCGAGCTCGGGCTGCAGCTGGGAGATGAACTCCTCGTACTTGTCGGTGGAAGTCAGACCACCGTTGGTCTCCTCGGTGCCGACCTCGTATGCAACCTCGGGCAGATTGTGCTCGCGGCGATACTGCTCAAGATAGTCGATGAGGTCGATCGTGCGGCGAAGCACCACGTCGAGCGGAATGACCTTACCGATCTGATAGGGGTCCTTGGTCGGATCCACCATCAGCAGGTCGAAACCGGCCTCCATGTCGGCGACAAAGGACTTGCGAGCAAGCTCCATAGCCTCATCCTCGGGCAGGTGGGCGTTGCGCTCCTCGTCGCGCTGCCACGGACCGCCGTGGTCGCGGCACAGGTAGTACGGACCGGTGTAGCCAACCTCGTCGGCGACCTTCTTGATGTCGGCGGCAAAGCGCGTCTGGTCCCAACCGTTCACGTAGCCGGCGCCCATCTCGTCCATATCGACTTGGTTGCGGCTGGCGATGAACATGGGCGGGAAGTCCTCATCGCGGGCAAGCTCGAACACGGCCTGGATCAGATTGGGACTCATGGGGCCAATGCCGACCATGGTTGCGTGATCGCCGCTATCCTGCAGCTTGAGCATGCCCTGAACGGCCTGGCGGATGGTGAGGTTGGACATTTTGTTCTCCTTCTCCAGAGGATTTTTGACAAAAGTTCCCTGGGACCCAGATGTGGGCCCTATCAGTACGGATGGATTTTGTTGTGTAGGGGCGGTTGTGCGGAGTCAAATCCATCCCTCCGCACAACCGGAGTCCTTAAAGGTTTACTTGGCCTGCTTATCGAGCGTGGGCTTCATGGCAATCAGGATTGCAGCGGC
This sequence comes from uncultured Collinsella sp., assembly GCA_937930475.1. Classification (GTDB taxonomy): domain Bacteria; phylum Actinomycetota; class Coriobacteriia; order Coriobacteriales; family Coriobacteriaceae; genus Collinsella. The sequence continues at coordinate 1,544 of CALGKS010000401.1, forward strand.
GACCACGGCGCCAATCACGATGTCCAGGCAGAACAGCGCGACGTTGTTGGTGGCAAGGGCGACGATAAAGCCACCGTGCGGGACGTAGCAGTCGATGCCCTGGAAGGCGGCAAGTGCCGCACCCACGGCAGAGCCGATGCAAATGCCGGGCAGGGTGTGACCGAGGTCCTTGACCGCGAAGGGGATAGCGCCCTCGGTAATACCGATGCAGCCCATGAACAGCGCGGAGATACCCATCTGACGATCGGCGTCATCGAACTTATTCTTGGCGATGAGCGCAGCGAGGCCACAGGCGATCGGGGGAATGGCGACGGCGACGCGGAACATACCGTTGGGGCCGTAGATGCCGGAGGCCATGATGGCCATGGTAAAGGTCGAAGCGGTCTTGTTGATGGGGCCGCCCATATCGAAGGCGGTCATAACACCAATGACCAGGCCCAGGACGACGGCGGAGCCACCCTGCAGGCTACCGAGCACGCTGGTGAGCCAATCCATCACGAAGCCAAGCGGCGTGGCCAGGATGTAGATGTAGGCCATGCCCAGGACGAGCGAGGTCAGAATCGGGATGATCAGGATCGGCATGATGGTCTGGATGGTGTTGTTGACCTTCCAGGTCTTCATCCAGCGGACAAAGTAACCGCAGATGACAGCCATGATCATGGCACCCAAGAAGCCGGTCGAAACGCTGTTGCCGCTCGGGGTGACGACGGCGTTGTTGACCAAGTAGCCCAGGACGAAGCCAGGGGCAAGTGCGGGCTTGCCGGCCATCGAGTAGGCGATGTATGCCGCAAGCACCGGGATCATCATGGAGATGCCGGCCATGCCGATGGTGTTAAGACTCACCATCAGCGGGTTCGTAACCTCCATGCCGTTGGCGCCGGCGGTACCGGATGCCAGCGAGAAGGCGAGAAACACGCCGCCGATAACGACGATGGGGATAAAATAGGAAACGCCGGTATTGAATGCATTGAGCAGCGTCTTACCAGGATCGGCAAAGATGGACTGCTTGGACGCCGGTGTCGGGGCCTGCGGGGCAGCGGAGACGGCCTTCTTCTCTGCCTTGGCCTCGGCCTTGGGCGCGTCAACGGCGCCGCCCGTCGCCTTGATGATTTCAACGGCCTGGTCGATAATCTTTACCGGATCGGCGATCACATCCGAAGTGCCGACCTTCAGGAACTTGCCCTCGGCCATCTTCTGCTCAAAACGGTCCTCGTTCTCGACACCCACGTCGACGGACTCGAGCACCAGGTCGGCGGAATCCACGTCTTCCTGCGTCAGCTCGTTCTCGATACCCAGACCACCCTGAGCCTCGACCTTGCACTCGATGCCACGAGCGGCGCATTCATCTTGAATCGCCTTCTGGGCCATATACGTGTGGGCGATTCCCACGGTACAGGCGGCAACGCCTACGATCTTCATTGCTTCCCTCTTTTCATAGAGTTGCGTGCGCAAGACACCGTTTGCGGAGGCCTCCGGAGCATCCCCTGCCGTTTGGACTTGCTGTCTTTTCGACAAGACCAATATAGGGCCTCGTTTTTCTTAATGCCAACTCATTTCGGTAAACGCGCAGGTCAGAGCGTTGGTTATGCTATTTGGTTATGCGTTTAACTAAAAATGAATCCTGCGATTTTATCCTCGATTTCAAAAGTCAAGAAGTATTTGATTTTCTCGGCAGACGGCAGAAGCGCATGCCGGTCACAAATTTCAACCCCACCCGTACACCGCATTTGTTGCATACTCATATGGAAGGAAAAGGTCGCTCACCGAAGCGCACCCCTCACCAAGGCTCAAAGTCATCATGTTGGAAAATGCTCATCTGTCGGAAGGAGTCGCTGTGGCAAAACAGCGCGTTACGATCGCAGACGTCGCTCGCGAGGCGGGTACCTCGACGGCAAGCGTCTCGTACTACCTCAACGACAAACGAGATAAGCTTAGCGAGAAGACACAGGCAAAGATTGCGCGCGTCATCAAGGAGCTCGGATACGTTCCCAACGCCCAGGCGCAGACGCTCACCGGCAAGCAAACCCACGTCATCGCCATCATCATTTTGGATAACACCAACAAGTGGGCAGGTCTCGTCCTCAACGGCATGGAACAGGTCATGCTCCCTGCGGGCTACCAGACGGTCGTTTGCACGAGCAACTTCGATCCCGACACCGAGCTCATGTACGTCGACAAAATGCTCTCACTAGGCGTCGACGGCTTTATCATCCAGCCCACGGCAAATTTCAAAGCCGTCCACGACCGCATTAGGCGCGCCGGCAAGCCGGTCGTCTTCTTCGACGCGGCCATCTATAGCCCGGGCACCAGTTGGATCAAAACCAACCTCTACGACGGCGTGTACAACGCCACTCAGGCGCTTCTCGATGCCGGCTACGAAGATTTCTTTTCCATCGCCGCCAACATGACCGAAATGCGCACCCGCATGGAGCGCTTCCAGGGATATGCCGAGGCTCTGGCTGCGAATGGGCAGCTCTACAAAGCCATCCCCATCGACCACAACAAGCCGTCAATCAGCGAACTCACCGAGTACTTCAAGTACAAGTTCAATCCCGCCAAGCGCACGCTCATCTTCGTGCAAAACCAATGGGCACTCCCCCGTGTCTACAAGGCGCTTCAGCCTATGGCGCATCTGCTCCCGCAGCAGATCGGCCTTTTGGGGCTCAACTGCGAGGATTGGACCAATCTCACCACGCCCACCGTCTCCACCATCATCGAGCCCGTCGATCAAGAAGGCCGTGAAGCGGCAGAGATGCTGCTCGCCTTACTCGATGGAAGCAGCGAACCCGGCGAGCAGCGCATTCTGGAGTGCAAACTCAACTGGCTCGACTCCACCTCGATCTAGGCCGCGGGACAAATTAATCAGGAGTGTTTTTCCCAAATCTTAAGTATTTGTTCGATAGAACGACCCTCGGCGGCACCTGCTAGACTGGTAGATTCCCAACCGTCTAGCCAGGAGCCTCCATGTCGCGCAAGTCCGCCTACAAGCAAGTACTTTCCATCGGCACCGCCGTGGTGCTGGGGTTTGCGTTGTTTACGGGATCGCTCGACGGAGCTCCCAAGCTGCTGTCGCCGCAAAGCGATGAGCAGGCGGCAGCCCTGGCCGAGAAGCAAGATGAGAGCCCCATCCGCACCGACGACGAGGCCGACCTGGTCGCCCGACTCGAATCGGGAACAGCGAGTTCCGAGGACTCTCAAAACAGCCAGGACTCCGGCGATGGTTCCGTATCCACCGCGACCAACGCCAACGGCAACGTTGCCGAGGACAGCACCGCCACCCCCATCGACGAGGTTGAGAACCCCGATCTCAGCCGCGCCCGCGGCGTATATCTCAGCAGTATTCCCGACTACGCCGGCAACCCCTACGTTGCTCTTCGCGCCGACAGCACGCACGCGCTGGGCACGCCGTCGTTCACGCTCGACGAATATGAGCGTGCCACCGAGGAAGGCTGCTTTAAGAAGTTCTCCAAGCTCGACAGCCTGGGGCGCACCCGCAAGGCGCTCGCCTGCGTGGGTCCCGAGTCGCTCGGCCAGGGCAAGCGCGGCGATATCTCGCGTATCCACCCTGCCGGCTGGCACCAGCAGCGCTATGACTTCATCCCTGGCCAGAGCCTCTACAACCGTTGCCACCTCATCGCCTGGTCGCTCTGCGGCGAAAACGCCAACCGCAAGAATCTCCTCACCGGCACGCGCTATCTCAACGAGACGGGCATGTTGCCTTTCGAGGAGCAGATCCTCGACTATATTCGCGACACGGGCAACCACGTGCTCTACCGCGTCACGCCCATGTACAACGAGGAGGAACTCGTCTGCCGCGGCGTTCGTCTGGAGGCGCAATCGGTCGAGGACCATGGCAAGACCCTGTGCTTCCACGTGTACTGCTACAACCTGCAGCCGCACGTGCAGATCGACTACGCCACCGGCCGCAACCAGGCATCCGGAGACTAGCATCGACCACGCCGCCGCATCATCCCAAAGCCAAAAATGATCCGCAATCCTTCCGTCCCCTAGGGATCAAAAAGAGCCGCCCCGGTTACCCAGGGCGGCCCTCCTATTGGCACCTTTATTGCAGGCGAAACCACACGCTACTTAGCGCGACCCTCCTCATAGCGCTCGACCAGCTTGGCCTGCACGTCATAGGGTACCTGCTCGTAGCCGGCGGGCTTCATGGTAAAGTCGCCCGTACCGCGCGTGATAGAGCGCAGACGCGTCGAGTAATCCGTCAGCTCGGCGAGCGGCGCCTGTGCGATGACCACGGTGTCACCGCGCTCATCGGTCTCCATACCCGTCACGCGGCCGCGCGAGGCCGAGATGTCGCCCATCACGGCGCCGGCGTAGCTCTCGGGAATGGTCACGGTAATCTCCTCGATGGGCTCCAGCACCACCGGGTCGGCATCGGCGCACGCCTTGCGCAGACCGATGCGAGCCGCCGCGCGGAACGCCATCTCGTTGGAGTCGACGCTGTGATACGAGCCGTCGTACACCGCGACGCGAATGCCCGTGAGCGGATAGCCGGCGATAATGCCGTCCTTCATGGTCTCCTGGACGCCCTTGTCCACAGCGGGGATCAGCGAACGCGGAATGCGGCCACCCACGACCTCGTCCACAAACTCATAGCCGTCGCTCGTACCGTCGGGCCCAATGAGCGGCTCCACGCGCAGCCAGCAGTCGCCGTACTGACCGGCACCGCCAGTCTGCTTCTTGTGGCGACCCTGCGCGCTTGCCGTGCGACGGATGGTCTCGCGATACGGAATGCGGATCGGCACGCTCTTTGCCGCAACCTTGGTGCGGTCCTCCAGACGGTTGAGCAGCACCGAAACCTGCGCCTCCCCCACGGCGGAGATGATGGTCTGGCCAGTCTCCTCGTCGCGGTCGATGCTCATGGTCGGGTCGGCCTTGCACGCCTTCTCGATAAACGTGTAGAGCTTCTCCTCGTCACCGCGGTTCTCGGCCTCGATGGCTATGCGGTACTGCGAGTTGGGGAACTTGAACGCCGCCGCCTCGACCTTGCCGGTAATGGAGAGCGTGTCGCCCGTCTCGGCCGCCAGCTTGGGCGCCACGATAATGTCGCCGGCATAGGCGTGACCGACCTCGGTCATGTCGCGGCCGCACATCACATACAGGTGAGCCAGACGGTCGCTCTTGCGCGTGCGGGCGTTGACGAGCTCAAGACCCGGCTCAAGCGTACCCGTCAGCACCTTGATAAAGCTAATACGACCCTGCTGCGGGTCGGCCAGCGTCTTAAACACAAACGCCACCGGGCGGTCGTCATCGCTCGAGATCTTGAGCGAATCGCCGTCGATGAGCGGCATCTCGCCGTAGTCGGTCGGCGCCGGGAAGTACGTGGCGATGTCGTCCATCAGCGAGTTAACGCCCTGTTCCTTAATGCAATCGCCCGCAAAGACCGGCACAAAGATGCGCTCGGCGATCGCCTTGGACAACAAGCCCTCAAGCTCCTCCTGTGTCAGCGTCTCCTCGCCTTCCAGGTACTTCATCATCAGCTCGTCGTCGGCCTCGGCCACCAGTTCGCACAGATGGTCATGGGCCTCCTCGGCCTGGGCACGATACTCATCGGGAATCTCCGACTCAACGGCCTCGGCGCCGTTGCAGTGGCGCGCCTTCATGCGCACTAGGTCGATGATGCCGTCAAAGTCCTCGCCCTCGCCCCAGGGAAGGGTCACGGCGCCCAAGCGCGTACCAAAGCGCTCCTGCAGCAGGTCCATGGTGGTGGCAAAGCTGGCCTCGGGGCGCGACAGGCGGTTCACAAACACCGCGCGCGCCAGGCGCAGGTCCTCGGCCGCATACCAGAGCTTGACGGTCGTCGGCTGCGGGCCTGCCTCGGCGTCGACCACAAACAGAGCCGTCTCGCAGACGCTCATCGCGGCAAAGGCGTCGCCGATAAAGTCGGGGTAGCACGGGGCATCGAGCACGTTGATGCGGGCGCCCTTCCAGTCGATCGGCGCGATGGTCGTCGAGATGGAAAACGCACGCTTGACCTCTTCGGGGTCGTAGTCGAGCGTGGGCTTGGTGCCGTCGTGGCCGCCCAGACGGGCGGTCTTGCCGGAAAGGTGGAGCATGGCCTCGGCGAGTGAAGTCTTGCCCACCCCACCTTGGCCTACGAGCACCACGTTCCTTACGTTACCGGTCTTGGGAGCACCCATGATGACCTCCTTGCAGGGTCGCGCGCCATGCGCGACGCCAACGGGGAGAGTTCGCAGTCGGTGCCGTCCCGGGAGCAGCATGGTCGGCAGCCGAGCCGACTCACCCTCCAAATGTCCTATGCCACCACCCTACCCTTGCAACCGCCCATCCATGCACACCTTTCGGCGCGCGTATGAATACGGGCGGCGAGAGGAGAAGCGGGCATTGAAGGCGATTATTGAGCCCCACCGATGCAAATAAAAACCGCCGCAGACCATAAGACCTGCGGCGGTTTCATCTCAATAAACAGTTGAGCAAATAGCTGGGCTTACCCCTCGATACGGCTCAAGAACTCGCGCGTGCGCTGCTCACGCGGATGGTCGATGACCTGCTCGGCAGGGCCCTCCTCCACGATGCGACCGCCATCCATAAAGACCACGCGGTCGGCAACGTCGCGGGCAAACTGCATCGCGTGCGTCACGATTACCATCGTCATATTCTGCGCAGCAAGGTCCTTGATGACACGCAGTACCTCGGCCGTCAGCTCGGGGTCGAGCGCCGAGGTCGGCTCGTCAAAGAACAAGATTTCCGGATCGAGCGCCAGGGCGCGGGCAATACTCACGCGCTGCTGTTGACCTCCCGAAAGCTCGCAGGGCACCTTGTTCTCGTTGCCCGTAAGCCCCATCTGCGTAATCAGCTCGTGTGCGCGGGCCTCCGCCTGCTCGCGCGGGCGTTTGAGCACGCGAATCGGCGCGTCGGTAATGTTTTTCATCACCGTATAGTGTGGGAACAGATTGTAGTTCTGGAACACCAGGCCAAACCGCGAACGCGCCTGCTTGGGCACATCGCCCTTCGCATATACCGCGCCCGACCCCGCGTCCGTCGCGACCGCAAGATCGCCAAACGAGAGCGAGCCGCCGTCGAGCGTCTCGAGCAGCGTGGCGCAGCGCAGCAGCGTAGACTTACCGCCACCCGAAGGCCCGATAATCGCCACGACCTCGCCGCGCTTTACCTCGAGCGAGATATCCTTAAGCACCTCATTGCCGCCAAACGCCTTACGGGCGCTTTCGATTTTCATCACTGAATTAGTCATGGTAGTAGTCCAGCTTCTTTTCGGCAGCGCCCAGCAGCATCTCGACCACGAAGTTAAAGACCCAGTAGATCAGTGCTGCAATCGCAAACGGCACCATGCTCACCTGCGAGGCGACCAGCGCCTTGGCCGTCGAGAACATCTCGCCCACGCCGATGGCGAACGCCAGCGACGTATCCTTGACCAGTGTGATGATCTCGTTGCCCATCGCCGGCAAAATGCGCTTGGCGACCTGCGGCATCACGATGTACAGAAACGTCTGCATGCGCGAGTAGCCCAGCACCTCGGCGGCCTCGTATTGACCGCGCGGAATGGACTGCAGACCCGAGCGATAGATCTCGGCAAAATAACCGGCATAGTTGATGATGAACGCCACGACGCACGCCGTCCATTTGGAATCGGGCGTGAGCGAAATGCCAAACACATAGTACGGGGCAAAGTAGATGGCAAACATCTGCAGCATGAGCGGCGTGCCACGCATGACTGAAATGTAGATGCGCGCAATCCAGCGGAGCGGCGCGATTTTGCCCATGCGCATAAACGCCACGGGGATTCCCAGCGGAATCGACCCCAGCAGCGTCAGCACAAACAGCTGCAAACTGACCAGGAATCCCTGGCCGAGCATCTGCATCATGACTTGGATAGACATTACTTGAGCACCCAATTATCAAAAGACAAACCGTAGCTTGAATATTTGTCGCAGAGGTCCTTGACCGTGCCGTCCTCGTAGAGTGCCTTGAGCGACTCGGCCACGGCGTCGGCCGACTTGGTGTCGCCCTTCTTAAAGCCAACGGCGTAGTGCTCGCTGGACAGCGGCTCATCAAGCTGCGTATAGGCATCGGGCTTGGCGGCAAGCTGATACTGAGCGATCGAGAGATCGCAGGCCACGGCATCGACCGCACCGCTCTCAAGCTGCATAAACGCTGTGTTGTACTCGCCGATGGTATCGAGCGTGGCAAACGTCGCGGCCAGATCCTTCTGGTCGCCCTCGA
>CALGKS010000402.1 GCA_937930475.1 uncultured Collinsella sp.
GTGCTGCTCTTTTTGCTGAGTCTGCTGCTGATCGGCATTGATAACATCGCCGGTATCTTGGCGGTGCTACTTCTTGGCTTCTTGCTGATCGATCGCTTTGAAATCGTGCGTCGTTGCGTGGTAATCGGCGGTGCCGCGTGGGTCATGACGCTGGCGATTGGCACCGTGGCACTCGGTGGTATTAAGGGACCGGTGCTGTTCGATGCCGGCTTTGTGTTCAACATGCTCGGCTTTGTGCTGGCGCTCGCCGTATGCGTCCTGTTCTTTTGCGGCCGCGCTCTGTATTACCAGGGCTTTGAGCAGGGCGGGCAGCATGCCGACCGCGTGCTCGCCGCCCGTATTCAGGATCGCCTGATCGATCACCCCGACGCATGGGACAACATCGATGGCGACTTTCTGGAGGTCGAGGGCGCGCTCAACCGCGTGCGCGATCGCGAGCGCAAGGTCCAGCAGGCCCTGCGTGATGAATCGCACCGCAAAGACGATTTGGTCACATACTTGGCGCACGACCTACGCACGCCGCTTGCCAGCGTGGTGGGCTACCTCTCGCTGTTGCAGGAGGCGCCCGACCTGCCGGTTGAGCAGCGCGCGCACTTTACGGGCGTGGCGCTCGACAAGGCTCACCGGCTCGATGCGCTCATCGAGGAGTTCTTCGACATCACGCGCTTCGATTTCCACGACATCGTGCTTACCCGCGGCTACGTCGACCTGGGATTGCTGCTGGCGCAGGTGGCCGATGAGTTCTATCCCATCCTCAACGAACAGCACAAGGAGGCCCAGGTCGATATCTGCGAGGATCTGACGGTGCTCGTGGACGGCGACAAGATGGCCCGCGTGTTCAACAACATTATGAAAAACGCCATCGCCTATAGTTACGAAGGATCGGTTATTACGATTGAAGCGGGGCGCCAAGACAACGGCGGCGTGCGGGTGCGCTTTATCAACCAGGGCGATCCGATTCCGGCGGCAAAGCTCAAGGTGATCTTTGAGAAGTTCTATCGTCTGGATGCGGCGCGTGCGACCAACCGCGGCGGCGCCGGGCTGGGACTTGCCATCGCCAAGGAGATTGTCGCGGCGCACGGTGGTGCCATCGCGTGCGAATCGACGCCCGAGCACACGATGTTTACCATCGAGCTGCCCGCCGCATAGCCAGCGTGCCCTTACAAACACCTGACAATGCGCTCACGTGCGTATGAGCCGCAATTTCTACTATCGATACTGCTGAATTGATATCGATATGGAGGTATGCGGTATGACGGCTGCTGCGGCTATGGAGCCCACGGAGCTTGAGGAACTCATGGAGGCGCAGGCCGAGGCCGCGCACGAGCGCGAAGTTGGGGATGCGACTCGCCCCACGGCAGAGGACCTTGCCGCCTCGCCGACGCGCATCGATGTTGAGGGCCTCGACCTGTTTTACGGCGACCACCATGCGCTCAAGGACGTGAACATCAAAATCCGCGACAAGCAGATCACCTCGTTCATCGGTCCTTCGGGCTGCGGAAAGTCGACGCTGCTGCGCTGCTTTAATCGCATGAACGACGGCATCAAGGATTGCCGCATCGAGGGCAAGATTGCGCTCGACGGCCAGAATATCCTGGGCGATTACGATATCTGCCGCCTGCGCCAGCGCGTGGGCATGGTGTTCCAGCGCCCCAACCCGTTTCCCATGAGCATCTACGACAACGTTGCCTACGGCCCTCGCGGCATGGGAGTGCGTGACCGCGCCGTGCTCGACGAGCTGGTCGAGGACTCCCTGCGCCGCGCCGCGCTGTGGGACGAGGTCAAGGACAAGCTCAAGGAATCAGGCCTGGGTCTTTCGGGCGGACAGCAACAGCGCCTGTGCATCGCCCGCGCGCTGGCCGTGCAGCCCGACATTCTGCTGATGGATGAACCGACCTCGGCGCTCGACCCCGTGTCGACGCTGGTGGTGGAGCAGCTGGCCTGCGAGCTCAAGGAGACCTGCACGCTGGTGGTCGTTACGCACAACATGCAACAGGCTGCTCGCATTTCCGACTCGGTCGCGTTCTTCTTGCTGGGCGAGTTGGTGGAGCATGCGCCCACCGCTCAGCTCTTCAAAAACCCGACCGATCCGCGCACGGCGGATTATTTGACGGGTCGTTTTGGCTGATCCTATCTAGTACAGGCGCCTTTAGGGTTAAGATGCGGTCATACCGGCCGCAAAGGGGTTCAACATGATCTACTACGTCGAGGACGATGACAACATCAGGGATTTGACGGTCTACGCGCTGCGCAAGCAGGGAATCGAGGCCGAGGGCTTTTCGTGCGATGGCGAGTTTAAGGCCGCCGTGGCACGACGGGTGCCCGATGCTGTGCTGCTCGACATCATGCTGCCCGATACCGACGGCTTGGCGATTATGCGTCGCCTGCGCGCCGATCGCCTGACGGCGACGGTGCCCATCATGATGCTCACCGCCAAGGACACCGAGCTAGACAAAGTCATGGCGCTCGATGGCGGTGCCGACGATTATCTGACCAAGCCGTTTTCGCTCATGGAGCTCGCCAGCCGCTGCCGTGCGCTGCTGCGCCGCGGCGGCATGGTCAAGCAGGCGAGTGACGTGCTCAGCGTGGGCGACATCGTGCTTTCGCCCAGCCATCGCGAGGTGACCGTTGCCGGCGAGCCGCTCAAGCTCACCCTGCGCGAGTTCGACCTGCTCGAGTACCTCATGCGCAAGCCCGGCGTGGTCTTTACCCGCGAATCGCTGCTGCAGAGCGTGTGGGGCTGGGACTTCGACGGCGGTTCGCGCACCGTCGATGTGCACGTGCAGACGCTCCGCCAAAAGCTCGGAGAGCACGCTGGCGCCATCGAGACCGTGCGCGGTGTGGGCTATCGCCTGGCCGAGCCTTCTGCCGGTGACGATGTCGAAGAAGCCGGCAGCGCGGCTAGCGTATCGGAGGAGTAGCCCGTGGTCTTCGCACCCCAGGGAAAACGCACCCTGTCGCATCGCGTGTTTGCGACGATCTTTATCTGCGCCATGGCGGTCATCGTGGCGTTTACCGTGCTGGGTGCGTTCTTTGTGCAAAATACCCTGGCAGATGCCACGAGCGCCAACCTTTCGCAAGAAACCGAACTCATTGCCGCCGCCCTCAACGAGCAGCAGGAACCCATTGCGTTCTTGCGCAGTCTCGATCGCGAGGACTTGCGCATCACGCTGATCAACCATGACGGGTCGGTCGCCTACGACAACCAGGCATCGCCCTCCATGTTGCCCAATCACGGCGATCGCCCCGAGGTCGCCGAGGCCTTCGAAAGTGGCTCGGGCTCCGCGGAGCGCGCAAGCTCTACGCTCGACGAGATCATGTTGTATCGCGCCGTGCGTCTTGATAACGGTCAGGTTGTTCGCCTGGCGCAAGCTCAACCTGGCGTTGCGGCGATTTTGCTGTCGATGGTGGCACCGATGCTGCTTATCGCGGCAGCCGGCGCGGTGCTCTCGTTTTTCCTAGCACGCCGCGAGTCCCGTGCCATTATTGCGCCGTTGCAAGAGGTGGATCTGGACCATCCACGCCGCAGCTACGAGCATGCCTATGCCGAGATGGTTCCCATGCTCGAGCGCATTGAGTCGCAACGCCAGGAGCTCAAGCGCCAGATGGCGGTGCTGGCGGACAACGACCGTATGCGCCGCGAGTTCACGGCAAATATCACCCACGAGCTCAAGACCCCGCTTACCGCAATCTCTGGCTATGCCGAACTCATCGCAAATGGCATGGTCGAGGGCGAGGACGATCTGCGCACCTTTGGCGGCCGCATCTACCGTGAGGCAGGCCGTTTGGCAGCGCTCGTCAACGACATCCTCACGCTTTCCAACTTGGATGAGGCCGAGCGCGCAACCGAAGGCGAGGCGGTGCCTATCGGCTCCACGGAGCCCATTGAGCTTTCGCGTGCTGTCTATGCGGTCGAACAGCGTCTTGAGCAGGTCGCCCGCCAGGCAAATGTGGCGATAAGCCATGAGACCAAGCCCGTGGTCATCGAAGGCGTATCGCGCCTGATCGATGAGCTCATCTATAACCTGGCGAGCAACGCTATTCGTTACAACCGGCCCGGCGGTACGGTGATGCTGCGGTGTGGAACCAACGACGAAGGGCATCCGTATCTGTCAGTTGCCGATACGGGTATTGGCATTGCGCCCGAGGAGCAGGGCAAGGTGTTCGAGCGTTTCTATCGTGTGGACAAGAGCCGCTCCAAAGCGCGCGGTGGAACGGGCCTTGGTCTGGCCATCGTCAAACATGCCGCGCTGTATCATCACGCCACGCTCGATCTGTCGAGCGAGCTGGGAGTGGGAACCACCATCACGGTGACATTTCCCGTGCAACAGGACGAGCCGTTCGCGTAGCGGCGCTGTAAACATGCGAATTTGACGCCGCATCGGGGTTGCCGGTGCGGCGTTATTGTTGCGCAACAATGGTGTAAGCGCTGTATCTTATGTATAGAGTTCGGACTTGGCAAAAAGATGCGATATCATACGAGCAGTTTTGTCGATATGAACTAGGGAAATGAAAGGCAAGCTGCATGACCCTTCTCGAACTGTTCCAGCTGCTTAAAAAGCACCTCAAGCTGGTCATCGCCCTTCCGGTGGTCTGCGCGATCGCCATGGGCGTCGTGTCCTTCACCATGATGGACAACACCTACACCGCCACGACGAGCATGTACATTCTCGCCAAGACCGATGGTAGCCAGACGAGCTACTACAACGATCTGTCGGCGAGCCAGATGCTCTCCAACGATATCGCAACGTTGCTCGATAGCGACAGCGTCAAGAGCGGTGCTGCTAAGGAGCTTGGCCTTTCCGATCTGGACGATTACAAGGTGAGCGTTACGAGCGAGACCACGACTCGTGTCATTTCGCTGTCCGTGACTGGCGCCAGCCCCGATGGCGCTGCTGCCGTCGCCAACGCCATTGCCAACTCGGTGTCTACCGTGGCTCAGGATGTTGACGCCGCCCAGGCCGTCAACGTGATCGATAAGGCAAAGATCCCCAGCCAGCCCAGCGGCCCCAACCGCAAGCTCTACATCGCGGTCGCCGCTCTGGCCGGTCTGTTCGTTGCCGTTGCGATTGTCGTACTGCTCGACATGCTCAATACTCGCGTCCGCTCCGTTGACGATGCTGTCGAGCTGCTCGGCGTGCCCGTTATCGGTCGTTTCCCCGTTGTGAAGGGCGGTAAGTAATTCATGGCCCGTAAAAAGAAAACCAGCGACACCCTCGCCTTTAGCAACGCAGCCAAGACGTTGCTGGCAAACATCCGCTTTGCGAGTGTCGATACGCCGATCAAGTCCATTACCGTGACGTCCTCCATCCCCAATGAGGGCAAGTCCACCATCGCGGTCAACCTGGCTCAGGCCATTGCGACCAGCGGAAAGAGCGTTCTGCTCGTCGAGTGCGACATGCGTCACCGCACGCTTGCCAACCTGCTGGGTCTCCGTCATTCCGGTGGCCTGTACGCCGTCCTTTCCGACCAGATGTCCATCGACGAGGCTGTTGTCGAAACCGGTCAGCCTAACTTCTTCTTCCTCGATGCCGAGCCGCGCATTCCCAACCCGGCCGATATCATCGCCTCGCGCCGCTTTGCCAAGTTGGTCGCCGCGCTGGAGGAGAAGTACCAGTACGTCATCTTTGATACGCCGCCCGTGGGCACGTTTGTCGATGCCGCCGAGGTCGCCGCGATCACCGACGGCACCATTTACGTTATCCGCGAGGACTTCGCCAAGCGCAACGAGATCCTGGCCGCCTTCGACCAGCTCAACAAGGCCGAGGTGAACGTGATCGGTACGGTCATGAACTGCTGCGAGACTTCGAGCCATGACTACTATTACTCGTATTATGGCGAGGATAAGGGCCAGAACAACGCTGTCGCCGGGGTTAACCCTGCTATTGGCGGTGCCGCTGCAACGGGGACCCCTGCGAAGGCGAAGCGTTTTAAGAAATAGCAACGACGCAGATAAGAGGGCGATATGAGAGATATCCACTGCCATATCCTGCCCGGTGTTGACGACGGCGCGGCGAACCTCGAGCAAAGCTTGGCGATGCTCGAGGCGGCCCGCGCCGTCGGCGTTACGCACATGGTGTGTACGCCGCACTGCCGGGACCCGTATTTTGACTTCGAAAAAATGTGGGAGGCCTATCGGCTGCTTTGCGCGCATGCGGGCGATATGAATTTGCAGATGGGCTTTGAGGTCAATCATGCCAAGCTCATGGATTTGGGCATCGAATGGGCCGATCGCCTGCATTTCGATGGCTCAAACGAGTTTTTGCTTGAGCTCTCGACGCGTGCTGATTCGTACGACTTTGAGGAATACGAGAACACGATCTACGACTTGCAGTGTCGCGGTTACCAGGTGATTATTGCCCATCCCGAGCGCTATCGTGCGATCCAAAATGATGTGAGCGTGGCTGAACGCCTGGTCGACCTGGGCTGCAAACTGCAGGCTTCGGCGGACTTTATCGCAGGTGGACGATTCGGCCGCGAAAAGAAGCCGGCGCAGCGCCTGTTTAAGCAGGGCCTGTACAGCTATATCGCGAGCGATGCCCACAATGTGGGCCACTACGATTGCCTGGCAAAAGCGCGCGCGAAGTTTAGTGTGGGAGCCCATTTCCGCTAAAATCTGTCCCCAACGTTCGCATTGAATGAAGGGGCTGCTATGGATATCCAACTTAAGACGGGTTGCTTTGAAGACGCGGCGCTGGTGCGCCGCGCCGTTTTTATGGACGAGCAAGGCTACGAAAACGAGTTTGACGCTATCGACGAGGCTCCGAGTTGCATCCACGTGACGCTCTACGTTGACGGCGAGCTCGCTGGCTGTTCGCGTGTGTTTCCCGAGGAACTCGAGCGTGTGGCCGACACGGAGGCCCCGGTGTCGCCGGCGTGCGATATGGACGAAGGCGTCGCGGCGGGGGAGACCTATATTATGGGCCGCGTCGCGGTGCTGTCTTCGATGCGTCGTCGTGGTTTGGCGAGCAAGATTATCGAGGCCAGCGATGCTGCCGCGCGCGATGCCGGCGCCAAGCTCATAAAGTTGCACGCACAGGAATACGTGCTACCGCTCTACGCCAAGGCGGGCTACATGCAGATCGCCCCGGTCGACTACGAAGACGAAGGCCAGCCCCATGCCTGGATGGCAAAGCGCGTGGGCGACAGATAGGGACGTTCCTTTTCTGCCGGCAGCTGGGGACACTCCTTGGCAATCGATGCATAGGCGTTCCGATGTTCCAACATACAGTTTTTCGATTCCGTATGTATATATGCGCGCTAATAGGTTATAAAATCTAAGTCTGAACATAGCAGGTCTGCGATGCGGCTCGGGCAACCGGGCCGTTTTTGCGGGCAGGGGTAGCGCGAAAGGACTGCACATGCGTCAATTTAAGACCGAGAGCAAAAAACTGCTCGACCTCATGATCAACTCCATCTACACCAATAAGGAAATCTTCCTGCGCGAGCTTATCTCCAACGCGAGCGATGCCGTCGACAAGCTCAACTTTAAGAGCCTGCAGGATCCGAGTGTCAAGCTCGACCAGGGTGACCTGGCCATCCGTGTCTCCTTTGATAAGGATGCCCGTACCATCACTATTTCGGATAACGGTATCGGCATGACCGCCGAGGAGCTCGAGCGCAACCTGGGCACCATCGCCCATTCCGGCTCCGAGGAGTTTAAGACCGAGAACGCCGAGCAGCAGGGCTCCGATGTCGACATCATCGGTCAGTTTGGCGTGGGTTTCTACTCCGCCTTTATGGTTGCCAGCCACGTGAAGGTCGTCAGCCGCGCTTATGGCGAGGATACCGCCCACGTTTGGGAGTCCGACGGTCTTGAGGGCTACACCATCGAGGATGGCGAGCGTGCTGAGCACGGTACCGATGTCATCCTGACGCTGCGCGAGAACGAGAAGCTCGACGCCGACGGCGAGGCCGAGACCTACGATCGCTTCCTGACCGAGTGGGGCCTCAAGAGCCTGATTCAGCAGTACAGCAACTATGTGCGCTACCCGATTCAGATGATGGTGACCAAGAGCCGCCAGAAGCCCAAGCCTGAGGACGCCGGCGACGACTACAAGCCCGAGTACGAGGACTATCAGGAGCTCGAGACCATCAACTCCATGACGCCGATCTGGAAAAAGCGCAGCTCTGACGTTGAGCAGAAGGATTACGACGAGTTCTACAAGTCCACGTTCCACGACTTTGACGATCCCGCGCGCACTATCAGCTTCCATGCCGAGGGCACGCTTGAGTACGATGCACTGCTGTTTGTGCCGGGTCGCGCCCCGTTCGATCTGTACAGCAAGGACTACGAGAAGGGCCTGGCGCTCTATAGCTCCAACGTGCTGATTATGGAGAAGTGCGACGACCTGCTGCCCGACTACTACAACTTTGTGCGTGGTGTCGTGGACTCTGCCGACGTGACGCTCAATATTTCGCGTGAGACGCTGCAGCAGAACCGTCAGCTCAAGGCCATTGCCAAGCGTGTCGAGAAGAAGATCACCACCGATCTTGAGGACATGCGCGACAACGACCGTGAGGCCTACGAGAAGTTCTTTGAGAACTTTGGTCGCGGTCTTAAGTACGGCATCTACTCGAGCTACGGCATGAAGGCCGACGAGCTCGCCGACCTGCTGCTGTTCTGGTCTGCCAAGGAGCAGAAGATGATCACCCTTGCCGAGTATGCCAAGGGCATGCCCGAGGGCCAGAAGGCAATCTACTATGCCGCCGGCGATTCGCGCGAGCGTCTGGCCAAGATGCCCGTCGTGAAGGGCGTGCTCGACCGCGGCTACGATGTACTGCTGCTGACGCAGGACGTGGATGAGTTCACCTTCCAGGCCATGCGTGAGTACGTGGCTGCCGATATGCCCAAGGTCTACGAGGATGACGCTGCTCGCGAGGCTGCCGAGAAGGCAGTTGCCGATGGCGCCGAGCCTGAGGTCGAGGATCGTCACCTGGAGCTCAAGAACGTCGCGACCGGCGATCTTGACTTGGCGACCGATGACGAGAAGAAGGAGGCCGAGGACGCCACCAAGGAGAACGAGGACCTCTTTAACGCCATGAAGGAGGCGCTCGGCGACAAGGTCGAGAAGGTTGCCGTCTCCGCGCGCCTGACCGATGCCCCCGCCTGCATTACCACCGAGGGCCCGCTTTCGCTCGAGATGGAGAAGGTGCTTCAGAAGGGTCCC
>CALGKS010000403.1 GCA_937930475.1 uncultured Collinsella sp.
GCTCGCGGCTCTCATGCGGCTTGACGACGCAGCGCCCGCACACGTCGCCGATAAAGCTAAAGCGCATATCGGCCAGCGCGGACAGGCGGTCGGTGCCGGCTTCGCCCTCCATCTGGGTAATGATGTGCTCGATGGCGTCGAGCTCGTTGCGGTCCAGGTGAAGCGCCTCGGTCACCAGCTCGTCGCCCTCAACCAGCTTGGTCGCCGCAAAACGCACCGGGATATGCGCCGTCGCGGCATGGTCCTCGATAAGGTTGGCGATGCCGTGAATGCAGCGATGCAGCGCGCCGCCGTCTGGACCATCGGGCGCGCAGAAGTCCAGGCGACCGGGGCGCTCGCGGAACCGCGCCACGTGCAAGGCATGATCCACCAACTCGCCGATGCCCTCGTTGCGGGCAGCGCTAATGGGGACAACAGGCACGCCCAACAGGCTCTCGAGCAGGTTGACGTCCACGGCGCCGCCGTTGGCCGTCACCTCGTCCATCATGTTGAGCGCGATGACCATGGGGCGGTCGAGCTCCATAAGCTGCAGCGTCAGGTACAGGTTACGCTCGATGTTGGTGGCGTCGATGATATCGATGATGGCGTCGGGATTTTCGTCCAAGATGAATTGGCGGCTGACGATCTCTTCGCCCGTGTACGGCGACAGCGAATAGATGCCGGGCAGGTCGGTAACGCTTGCCTCGGGGTGGTTGCGGATGGTGCCATCTTTGCGGTCGACCGTCACGCCGGGAAAGTTACCGACGTGCTGGTTGGAGCCCGTCAGCTGGTTGAACAGCGTGGTCTTGCCGCAGTTTTGGTTGCCGGCGAGAGCAAAATGCAGCGGTGCGCCCTCGGGCACGGCCGTTTTTGCCGCACGGGGCGAATACGTCCCCTCGCCCAGTGCCGGGTGCTCCGTCGTGCCGATTGCGGCGTTAGCGCGCGGACCCGTATCTGTGTCGTGAACACCTACGAGCTCGATGCGAGCGGCGTCGTCCTTGCGCAGCGTCAACTCGTAGCCGCGCAGGCGAATCTCGAGCGGGTCGCCCATAGGGGCGTACTTCATCATGGTGACTTCGGTGCCCGGCGTTAGGCCCATGTCCAAAATATGCTGTCGGAGTGCCTGATCGTCCGATGCCACCGATGCGACAACGGCGTCCTTTCCAATCTCGAGTGTATCGAGCTTCACGCGCTCATCCTTTCGTTAGACGCGGTTAACCGTTTACCGGGGCTAACCAACTCGTAACGACAAATGATAGCGCTCTGAACTATTTTATAAAGTCAAATACCGATGTTTACCTGCGCAAACTTTATGCGGTGCGCCCCGAAAGCTCTTTGCACATACCGCTCAGCGAGATCGAAATGGAACCCGACCGCGCGGTAGCAGTGAGTCGATCACCCTCAACCGACCCCGTGCATGTAAAGGGCGCCTTGCCCATCAAGACGTGGGAGATAGTACCCGAGAGCTCAAAGAAATCGCCCTCAGCGCGGGCACCCGAGAGAGCGATATTGAGACCCTTGACGTTTAGTACTGCCCTGAGCGCGCCGTTCACCCCATGTGAAAACGTCACCTCGCCGCGCTTGCTCCCCACCGGCGTCTGGGCCAAAACCACATACGTACCCTCAAGCATGGCTCCTCCTCTGAGTAGGCTTTTTGAAACGGGCAAGTAGTCTACTTTTACATATGGCGTTCCAGGAAGCGGAAGGCCAGGCGGATCCAGGGACGGACGGAAACCTGCTTGTCCTCGTTGTCGACCGCGGTATTGGCGTTGCCGAGCGAAAGGCCGTGGCCACCCTGGTCAAAGACGTGCATCTCACATGCAACACCCTCCTCGGCCATGCGCTGCGCGAACGGGTAGACCTGCGCGACCGGCGCCGTCTTATCGTCCGAAACGCCCCACACAAAGGTCGGGGGCATCTGGCGCGAAACGTGCGTGGTAGGGCAAATGTCGGTCAGGTGCTCATCGGTCGCCTCGCCGCCCGTCACCATCGACAGATAGTCGTTGAGCAAATCGCGCCCTGTCTTGCCACCCGTCTTGGGCACGCGCAGGTCGATGCGCGGGTCGCGCGTCTGCATATCGCGCACATAGGCAAGGTCGAGCAACGGATAGCCCAGCACCACGGCGTCGGGACGAATATCCTCCGGACGAGCCCCGGCAAGGCCCGCGAAGGGTCCGGTCTTCCACTGCGTTGCCAACGAGGCGCAGATCATGCCGCCCGCCGAGAAACCCACGATGCACACGCGCTTGGGATCGACATGCCACTCGTCGGCGTTGGCGCGCACGGTAGCGACCATCTTGGCGAGGTCCGCCTGCGGGTGCGGAAAGCTCACGTCGCCCGTGGCGCTCGTCACATAGTTGAGCACAAAGGCCTGGTAGCCGCGGTCCAAAAACGCAAACGCCACCGGGTCCTGCTCGTGCGGAGCGATATGCGTAAACCCGCCTCCGCCGCAGATGATCACCGCGGGGCGGCGGCCATTGGGCTTGTCGGGCAGCGGCTCGGCACCCAGATACGTAAACGTCGCCGGATAATCCTCGGTCGGCTCCTCGCCCCACAGCGCATGGTTCTCAATAATCATAGGTGCTCCCTCCGTGCGATTCGTGCGCACTCGTTTTTCGCACCTTAGCGTACCCCACTTGAGCCCGCGGCGCAGAAACACCCCCGCAATAAGTTGGCCTTCAACTGATATATCACAAAATCGCTGTTCAGAGGTATCGTTGGGCAGCGTAAAATAGGAGCGCTGACCGTGCTGGGAAACACGTACGAAACGTTTCCGGCAAACCACACGCGTGCAACATGCACGCCTGATACGTTGGAGGCATCTATGGGTCTGCTCGATTCGCTCAAGTCCACGTTCACTTCGTCGGGCGAGGCGTCCGTTCCGCCCGCAGCAAGCTTCGCCACCCGCGAAGGCGTCATCTACGCTCCCGTCAACGGCGTGCTCGTCAATCTGAGTGAGGTTCCCGACGAGACCATCGCCTCGGGCATGCTCGGCCAGGGCTACGGCATCGAGCCCATTACCGGCACCATTTACGCCCCCGCCAACGGTCGCATCGGCGCCACCACCGTCACCAACCACTCCATCGGCATGATCACCGAGGACGGCCTGCGCGTGTTCATCCATGTTGGCCTGGGCACCGTGGAAATGAACGGCAAGGGTTTTGCCCGCTTTGTCGAGATGGGCGACACGGTCAAGGCCGGCCAGCCGCTCATCAGCTTCGACCGCGATGCTATCAAGGCCGCCGGTCACGAGGACATCGTGACCGTCATCATCTCTGAGCTCGACCGCCTCAAGAGCATCGACCACGTCGGCGAGTCCGGTACGCTTATCGGTGGCAACCCGCTCGTCAAGCTGGGCGACCCGCTGCTGGTGGCCAAGACCAAGTAGCCGGTCATCATCGCATAAAGGCTCAACCACCCGTGCATCTTTGCCGCATCTGTGTTGTTGTTTTTGCCTATGTAGAGGTTCTGAAACGTTTCTATATAGGCAGCTGAGCATCAACGCAGGTGCGGCTTTTGCGTAGCGAAGCATTGCCCTGTGGCATGTTGTTCAACCGCACGAACCCCCTTCCTTTGTCCGCGCAGAGCGCTAGACTGCTAGGTCGACATTGGAGGAAAGATCGATGCAAAACACACCCACGGGCGCCGTACATGCCGCGCCTCAACGCAGCCAACGCATCGTCGCGCTCGACGGGCTTCGCGCCCTCGCCATCGCCGGCGTCGTCCTATATCACCTTCGCCCCAGCCGCCTGACCGGCGGTTTTTTGGGCGTTACACTCTTCTTTACGCTAAGTGGCTATCTCGCCACCAAAAGCATTATGCGAGCCACGGCACGCGACGGATTCTCGTACCCGCGCTATATCTGCCGCCGCGTTGCGCGCATGATGCCGCCGATCGTCGTGACCATCGCGCTTACCGCCGTCGCCGCCTACATCGCGGCCCCGAGCCTACTCCCCAAGGTGCAGCAGGATGCACTGCCATCGGCACTCTTTTTGAGCAACTGGTTCTACATCTTCCGCAACGTCTCGTATTTCGCCGCCGCGGGGCTCCCCTCGCCGCTCACGCACCTGTGGTTCTGTGCTGTCACTATGCAGTTCTATCTGGTATGGCCGGTCATCCTTATGGTGCTCTGCAGCAAAACCAGGTCTCGCAACACCGCCATCGGCATCACGATCGCATTCGCGCTTGTATCGACGGCAGCCATGGTCCTCATGTTTAATCCCACTGCCGACACATCGCGCGTCTACTACGGAACCGACGCCCGTGCCGCCGAGCTTCTATGCGGAGCCTTAGCCGCCATCGCCGCGCCGCGTCTGCGCGAGATACTGAGCGGTGACATCCATACCCCCGGCGCCAACAAGGGCATCTCAAAGGTCAACGCGATTTCTATCGCGTGGCTCGTTGCCGTTATAGCCGGCGCACTCATGCTGACCGGAGAGAGCGCCTGGCTCTACCGCGGCGGCTTTTTGCTGCTTGCCCTCGTCACCGGACTCCTCATCATCTGCGTGCAGAATACGGAGTGCATCGTGCGTCGCCTGTTGTCGGTCAAGCCGCTCGTCTGGCTGGGTCAGCGCTCATTCTCGGTCTATCTGGTGCACTATCCCCTACTGCTTCTTATGAACCCCGCAACCCGCACTACCCGCATCGCCTGGTGGGAGCAGGCGCTACAGCTTGCACTGATCCTTGCGGTAGCCGAGGTTTTCTATCGCCTCGTCGAACGCCCTTGGTCCCACAAGCCGGCCCAACAGGACAGCACGGCAAGAAAGCACGTCCTCGCGCCCGCCATGGTGCTCCCCGCGCTTGGCGCCGCATGCGTCGCCGCACTTGCCTTCGCGCCGCTTGACTGGGCAGGCATCGCCACCGCCCGCGCCGAGCAGCTCCGTCCCGAGCTTACCCAGAACGCGACCTCGTCCCAGGACAACGGAGTCAACGACAAGGGCGCCGAGCCCGCATCCGGTAAAGATTCCCAACCCAGCGACACCGCATCCGATGACGCCACCAAGCAAAAACCCAAAGAAGGGCCTATCGCCGAAAAGGTCCCCAAGAACTTGGACTGGAAGAGCTTTACCTACGACGAGGCGACCGGGACCTGCGATGCCCACGTGCTCATGATCGGCGACTCGGTCACTGCGGGCGCACAGTCCGGTATTCAGGCGGCACTTCCCAACGCCTACATCGACGGCGTGGTGAGCCGCCAGTTCTACACCTTCCAGGATGTCTATGCACAGGACAGTGCCAACTACGATCCAAGCGTGGTCATCTGCGCGCTTGGCACCAACGGCCTCATCCGAGACCCCCAGCAAGTGCAGGACGTGATTAATGCCGTGGGCGGCAAGCCCATCTACTTTGTGACCGTGCGCGTACCGCTCGAGCTACAGGACCGCAATAACCAGACGATTCGCGACGTCTGCGCCCAAAACGACAACGCCGGCGTCATCGACTGGAACGGCACCTCAGAGGGCCACAGCGAATACCTTGTCGACGACGGCACACACCTCACCCAGGCGGGAATCGACACCTACGCTGCCCTCATACGCCAAGCCATCTGCGGGCACTAGGCACCGCAAAATCGGCGCTTGCGCGGTGCCCACGTCGCGCCCATACATCACACCTGACGTTTTGCTACGCCCCCACTCGCGGGTTAGAATGGTTAACTGTTTGGAAATAATCCGTACAACCGTTATGGGAGGATACGTGAACCGCACCAAAATCGCGCAGCTCTATGTCGATGCCGAGTCGCTCGGTGGCCAGACCGTCACCGTTGCCGGCTGGGTCAAGTCCGTCCGCGACATGAAGAACTTTGGCTTTGTTACGCTCAACGACGGCAGCTGCTTCCGCGACCTGCAGGTCGTCATGAACCGCGAGGCACTCGGCAACTACGACGAGATCGCCCATCAAAACGTCTCGGCCGCACTCATTTGCACCGGCACCGTCAAGCTGACCCCCGATGCACCCCAGCCTTTCGAGCTTTCTGCCACCTCCATCGAGGTCGAGGGCGTCAGCGCCCCGGATTACCCGCTGCAGAAGAAGCGCGCAACCGTCGAGTTCCTGCGCACCCAGCAGCACCTGCGCCCGCGCACCAACCTGTTCCGTGCCGTGTTCCGCATCCGTTCTGTCGCGGCTGCCGCCATCCACCGCTTCTTCCAGGAGCAGGGCTTTGTCTACGTCAACACCCCTATCATCACCACGAGTGATTGCGAGGGCGCCGGCGAGATGTTCCGCGTGACCACGCTCGACCCCAAAAATCCGCCCCTCACCGAGTCCGGCGAGGTCGACTGGAGCCAAGACTTCTTTGGCAAGCACGCGAGCCTCACCGTGTCCGGCCAGCTCAATGCCGAGAACTTTGCCATGGCCTTTGGCGACGTGTACACCTTTGGCCCCACCTTCCGCGCCGAAAACTCCAACACCACGCGCCACGCCGCCGAGTTTTGGATGAT
>CALGKS010000404.1 GCA_937930475.1 uncultured Collinsella sp.
ACGCGTTCTGCCGTAAATTTGAACGCCTGAACCGCGAATACGGACTCAAGCAGTATGTGGTGCCGTACCTGATCTCGAGCCACCCCGGCTCGACCATGAAGGAAGCTGTGGACCTTGCCGAGGCCGTGCGCGACATGGGCTACATGCCCGAACAGGTGCAGGACTTCTACCCCACCCCGTCCACCATGTCGACCTGCATGTACTACACCGGCGTGGATCCACGCACTATGCAGCCGATCTACGTGGCGCGCGACCCGCACGAGAAGGCCATGCAGCGCGCGCTCATCCAGTATCGCAAGCCCGAGAACTACAAGCTCGTGCGCGAGGCGCTGGAAAAAGCCGGCCGCCGCGATCTGATTGGCTACACCAAGCATTGCCTGATTCGCCCCGTGCCGCCACGCCCGGGCGAGACGTCTGCTGGCGGTGGGCATGGCACCGGTAAGAAGGGCGGCAAACCGCATTGCGGCGGCGGCAAGGGACCCAAAGGCAGCAAGGGGCACAGCGGCATGTCGCGTGCGCAGAACACCGCAGGCCGTAACCGCGCGGCCCAGGGACGACAGGGCGCCAACGGAGGCGGACGCCGCAACTAGGGCAGCGGTGCGCTCGCTGCGTCCATCCCACACGCGTGGCGCAGCGAGCGCATCGCCTCTACCAGCACAAAGCCGGCGATGGCAACCGTGACCACCACGTCGAGCGGCGTGTTCACAAACCACAGCAGGCCCATGAGATACGACCCGGCATTAAAGGCAAAGTGCAGCAGGATCGTGTAGCGGAGCTTTCCGGTCGTCACGAGCACCCAACCAAAGATGAGGCCGGCGGCACCCGCGTAGCAACCCTGCACCCAATTCATGTGCATAAAACCGAAGACCGCCGCCTGCAGCACGATTGCCGCGGCGATACCCCACGTGCTTGGGGCCGCCCAGGGCACCATGGCGCCGTCTTGCGCGCTCGCACGACGCCGGCGCTTCCAAAGTGGGCGGCACTGCGGATTAAACGCTCGGAGCGAAAACTCAAAAATAATGCCGCGCACCAGCAGCTCTTCACAAAATGGGGCACCGAGCACCGTAGTCAGGACGGCGAGATAGCTGGTGTCGCCCATACCTGTTTCCTCGACAAGCTCGCTGTAGTCGGCCGCGGCATCGGGCAACAGCGACAGCACGGCGTCGGTCACGTAGCCAACAACCACCTGCAGGGCCAGGCCAATCACGATAACGCAGGCGATGCGCTTCCACGCCCCACGTGCTCCCCCGCCGAGCGGATGCTCGCTTTGCCGGCGTGCCATAAACGAACGCGGCCACAGATAACGCCACCACAGTAGCGCCATCAAAAACGATGCCGTCTGCGCGACGGCCTGAAGCAATTGAATGTCGAGGTCATCGATCGAAAAGCCCATGAACACCGATGCGACGCCAAGGGCGGAGAACAAAACGATGCTCAAGGCAATATCGGCAGCGACGACGCCAAAACAGGCAAGCGCCCAAATCATGGCATTGAGCATGCCAACCTCCTCAAAACCCGGCACTTGGGGACGTTCCTTAACTGCCGGCTGAAAAGGAACGTCCCCAAGTGCCGGCAGTTTGGGACAGTCATTGTTGATGAGAATCGGGCGCAATGCCAAAAGCCCCGTTGGGCGAGATGTCGAACGGGAAGGTGCCGCAGCGATTGAACGCGGCGATAAACATGCGGATGGCGTTGGACGGCGTGGTGCCCACGAGCTGGGTTGCCGCCGCGAAGGCTGCCTTTTCCTCGGGCAAGACCTTCGCGACTACGGGGGTCATGTGTTCTGCCATGGCGCTTCCTTTTTGAAACGACGGTAGTGCGGATAGATGCGGGCCACGCGGCTGGGCGACGGGCTGTGAAGGCAACCCGATTGGCCCGCATCCTGAGTTTGTTTCTGCGGCGTTGGTATTACTTGGTATTCCAAAGTATTACCCCGCAGATAGAATACCACACCCGACCCCATGGGGACGGAGGAAAACGAATCATTTTGTTGCTGAGTTAGTATTTAGAGCGTGATGATGTCCGAGATATCGAGGGCCTGAGCGTCGGCGACATCGTGCGTGGCAAGCAAGAGCGCGCGGCTGTCGAGCAGGTCTAGCACGGCCTCGGCCGTCGCATCGCGCGCGGCGGCGTCCAGGCCGGTAAAGGGCTCATCCAGAATGACGGCACAGCCGCCACACAGCAGGGCGCGGGCGATCTCGACGCGACGGCGCTGCCCGCCCGAAAGCTCGGCCACGCGAGCATGCACATCGATTCCCGGCACCAGCAGGCGCAGCAAGGCCGCAGCGCTCGACGCACCCACGCGCGCATCGGCACACACCAGCACGTTATCCAGCGCCGAGGCGGACTCGACCAAGCGCGCATCCTGAAACACCATCGAGCACGGCGCGCACTCCCCCGCTGCCAACGAAAGCAGCGTCGACTTTCCCATGCCCGAAGCGCCCATCACACAGATACACCCACCCGCTGGCACATTAAGCTCCAGACCGTCGAGCACCGGAGCCCACGGCGCGCGATCGCCCACGGTAAGCGCAAGCTCCGCTGCAGCGCCATCGCTCGCAGCCCCCGCACGCCCGCGCAGTCCATACCCATGCGCCCGCACGGCCGCGCGCCACGCCACGGGTCCCGAAACCCGCAGCAGCCACACCAGCACGCGCTCGCACGCCCACGAGGCGGCAACGACCAGCATGGTCCACGCCAGCAGGTCAGCCGTCTCGATGAGCAGCTTTGCCTGATAGATACGTTCGCCCACGGTGCCCACCGCCATGCCGATCAGCTCGGCTGCCACGCCGGCCTTCCAGCTCATGCCGATCACGGCGCGGGCGCACGAAAGCACAAACGGCAGGACTTCGCACCAGGTATGGGCGCAAAACAGTCGCCAGCCCCGCACGCCATGCAGACGGAACATCTGCTCCAGCGGTTTATTCACCTGCGCCAAGCCCTCGGCCAGCGAAAAATACACGCCCGGCAGCGCCATCAAAAAGACCGCGGCGATGCTCACGCGCGCCGATCCCAACCAAATAAGCAGCAGGACCACCACGCAGGCAACCGGCGTCGCCTTTACAAACGACAGCGCTGGAGCCACCAGGTGCGCAAACGCACGCGAACGTGACGAAATCCCGGCAAGCACGCCGCCGCACACCGCGGCAAGCGCCAGCCCACCCAGTATCCGCGCGCCCGAGCCCGCCAAAA
>CALGKS010000405.1 GCA_937930475.1 uncultured Collinsella sp.
CCCGCCGCAACGGCGTCACCGACCCCACCGCATCGGGCGGGGCGCACGGGCAGGGCGGACGCATCGAGAACGGCCTGTTCCCCGCATCGCACACCGCCGAGGAGCTCGCACGAATCCAAGAGCTAAGCCAGCGTAACGCCGGCGGTCCCGACAGCAGCCAGGCCACACGCCGTCGCCGTGAGCGCGATCGCCAACCCGGCCCCATCCGCCGCATGGTCAATGCCTGGTGGAACCGCCTGCTCGGAGCCGTCTACGGCGGCGGCTTCTCCACGCAAGAAGCCGAGTACGAAGATCACGCCACCCGTCGCGACTACCTTTGGAATACCCTGGGCACCGCCGTATGGGGCATGGCGTTTCCGCTGCTCACCATTGTGTCGACGCAGCTCGTGGGGGCCGAGGAAGCTGGCAAGTTCTCCATCGCCTTTGTCACCGGCACGCTCATCATGATCGCGTGCAACTATGGCGTGCGCAACTTTCAGGTCTCGGACATCGACGAAACGACGTCCTTTGCCTCTTACCAGCTCAACCGCTGGCTTTGCGGAGCGCTCACCCTAGGCTGCGGCCTCATGTACAGCAGCGCCCGCGGCTACGATGCGCAGATGGCGACGATCGGCCTGGGCGTCTACCTCTATAAGGTAATCGATGGCATCGCCGACGTGTACGAGGGCCGCCTGCAGCAGGCCGACAAGCTCTATTTGGCCGGCATGAGCCAAACGCTGCGTTCCGCCGGCGTCATCGCAGTCTTTAGCGTGGCGCTGTTCCTCACGCGCAGCATGCCCATCGCGGCTATGGCCATGGGTGTTACCGCGATTGCCTCGCTCGTGCTGGTCACCGCCCCGCTCGCCCTGCTCGAAACCGAAAAATCGCGCCGCGTGAGCCTGCGCGAGGCTGGCCACCTGTTTATCCAGTGCGCCCCGCTCTTTGGTGCGCTGTTCCTGTTCAACCTAATCGAGAGCATGCCCAAGTTCGTGATGGAAGGCACGCTGGCCTACAAATATCAGCTGTACTTTAATGCACTGTTCTTTCCGGCGCAGGCTATTTTGCTGAGCATCGGATTTATCTATAAACCGCAGCTTTTGCGTCTGTCGAGCATTTGGGCGAATCCGCGCAAGCGTCGCCGCTTTGACCTGATTATTGTTGCCGTTATGGCACTGATCGTGGTCATTACCGGAGCGTGCGCCGCATTTATGGCAGGCCCCGGCATTCCCCTCATGAGCTTTATGTACGGCCTCAACTTTGAGCGCTACCGCACATTGGCACTGCTAATGGTTGTCGCCGGCGGAGTCACCGCGGCAATCGACTTTATCTACGCCATTATCACGGTGTTGCGCCACGCCGGCAACGTCACCAAGATCTACCTGATCTGCTTCGCTGTAAGCGTGGTGCTGCCGGTGATCCTGATTAAGCTGCTGGGTCTGATGGGCGCTGTGGTGAGCTACCTAGCCATCATGGCCCTACTCCTGGTGCTACTGATTATCGAGTACGCCCACATACGCCAACGCATCGAACGCGACCGCAATCCATACGGCGTCTAATTGGTGCAATGGGGGCAGCTAACTTACGATGGAATCACCCCGACTGGGGTCTCATTGCGGACAATATGCATCACGCAAAACTAAGTGAGTAGACTTTTGCCGAATCCCTGACCACTCCGGCAAAATACAAGTCAGTTACCTGCGGTTTTGTTGAGGCAAATTTGCCGTCTGCTCGGCATTTCCAAAAAAGCCTACTCACTTAGCCAGCGGGCAGCCAAAAAAGAACCGTCGCGACGTCGTTTGACTCCGTTGCGACGGTTTTTCGAGCATTTTCGCGCTGCCGAGGACGCAGACGCTCCTCATTTCTAGCGCTTACCGAGCAAGAAGGCGCTAATCTTCGAAAGTAGCCAAAAAAGCCCCGTCCCAAATTAGCTACCCTTTGCACCGATTATTCGCCCGGGTTGATGTTCGCGTAGAACTCCGCACCATCATCCAGGCGCAGGATGCCCACGCGGCCGAACTCGGAGCCGGTGGCGGCGGCGCAGTCGATATCGATGCGATCGGGCACGCCGGCGGTATCCTCGCCGCCCAGGCGCACAATCTGTCCGCGCCCCGACTCCTCGTCGAGCCCCGCCAGGCCGCCTACCTCGCAGTAACGCCCGAGCGACACCGTTGGCGTGTGGCCGCTCACCACGACCGGACCCTTGCCCTCGGCAGAAAGCAACCCCGTCGGCGCATCCCAATAGCCGTGACGAATCCACAGCAGGTCATCGGACGACTGCACGGCAAGCATCTGCTTCAGCAGTTCGCGATCAGCATTCACCGCCCCCGCACCATCGGCACAATCAACCCCATGTTCAAGCAAAAACGCCCGCGCCGCCTCGGTCTGGATGCCGGCATGTACCAGCAGGTACGGACGCTCATCAGTCTCGGCCACTGCGTAGAGCGGCAGCGTCGCCATCCAACGCACGAGCTCCTCGTACGCCTCGAATTCCATATCGTTGAGCTGCTGACGGGTAGTCCAACCGCCGTTAATATCCCATGTCTCGGCATCGAGCGGATCTTGGCCAATGATGGCGTCGAGCATGATCTGCTCGTGATTGCCCTTGAGCACGCGAGCGTTGGGCAGCGAGCGCACGAGCTTAATAACGCCAACCGGATCGGGCCCGCGATCGATCATGTCGCCCAGCACGTACAGCGTATCGTCGGACGCCAGCGAAATCTTGGACAGGGCCTCGTCAAGCGCACGCACGTGCCCGTGAGCATCAGATGTCACATAGATCGCCATGGAACGCCTCTCTTTACTTGCGGCCGAAGCCCGGAGCCGCAACTAAAACTTCAAGTTGAACTTAAACGTTACCTATTGTACTCCGTTGCAATAAAGCTGGGAAGGGTTGCATACCGTCAACGGTCGCCAGCGCACGCCTGTCAACCCGCACCGCTCACGCCACGCCGTCTGGCCCAGCGCCCCGACCAGCGACGCTCGCATCGCAGCCTCGTGTCGAAAATGCGCATGCCCGCAATCCAGGCCCATAAACCCACCATCTTTGGGTACAAATAACCGCAGATAACTGACCGTGCCACGCCAACCACCCAGGAGCGGACACCATCCATGAACCAGATACTTCTCTTTATCGGCCTCGTCATTATTCTGTGCCTGACCATCAAACCCGTCGGCAAAAAGCTCCCCTTCCCCACCCTGCTCATCTTTATCGCACTCGGCATGCTGCTGGGCGTCAACGGTCCGGCGCACATCGACTTTAGCGACTACGCGCTCACCGAAACCGTCTGCAGCACAGCGCTGCTGTTCATCATGTTCTACGGCGGCTTTAACACCAACATCGACCGTGCCAAACCCGTCGCCGTGCCCGCGGTGCTACTGAGCACGCTCGGCGTCGTCATCACCGCCGGCGTCACCGGTGCGTTCGCGCATTTTGTACTGGGCTTCGACTGGATCGGCGGCCTGCTGCTGGGATCAGTCGTGGCATCCACCGACGCGGCCAGCGTCTTTAGCGTGCTGCGCGAGCACAACCTGTCGCTAAAGGGCGGCACCGACTCGCTGCTCGAGGTCGAATCGGGCTCCAACGATCCCGTCGCCTACATGCTCACCGCGGTACTCGCCACCCTCGCAGCTGGCGGCGACATCAACATTCCCATACTGCTGGCCAAGCAAATCATCCTGGGTGTGGGCCTGGGCCTTGTCATCGGCTGGACATCCAGCCGCCTGATTGAGCGCGCGCACGCAACGGCTGAGGGTGCGCAGACCATCTTCTTGTTCGCCGTGGCAATCGTCGCCTACGCGCTGCCGAGCTATCTGGGCGGCAACGGCTTTTTGGCCGTGTACCTTGCCGGCATCGTGCTAGGCGCGAGCGACATCACCGGCAAGGTCGAGATGGCGCACTTCTTTGACACCCTCACCGAAATGGCCGAGATGACCATCTTCTTTTTGCTGGGCCTGCTCGTCACGCCCGCGCGCCTGCCGCAAATGCTACTACCGGGCCTGGCGCTCATGGCGTTTATGCTCTTCGTGAGCCGCCCCATTGCCGTTGGCGTGCTACTGGCGCCCTTTAAGACGAACCCTCGCCAGGTCGCGCTCGTAAGCTGGGCAGGCCTGCGCGGCGCGGCTTCGGTCGTATTTAGCCTCTTTGCCGTGGTGGCCGGTGTTCCCGGCGGTCACGATCTGTTTGACCTTGTGTTTGTGATTGCTGTGTCGAGCATTGTGGTGCAGGGCTCGCTGCTGCCGGCGGTGGCAAAGAAGCTCGACATGATCGACGCGGAAGGCGATGTGCGCCGCACCTTTAACGATTACCGCGACGAGGACGGTATGTCGTTCGTCAAGCTCAAGGTGGGCGCGGGCCATCCGTTTGCCGGACGCTCGCTCGCGGATATTGGCAGTGCGACGGATATGCTCGTGGTCCTGGTGCTGCGCGACGGCGCGCACCCGGTGCTGCCCAACGGGGATACCGTGATCGAAGAAGGCGACCTTCTGGTTATGGCCGCACCGACGTTTGAAGAGCGTGCCGAGGTTACGTTGCGCGAGGTCACCGTAACGCCCCACGGTCGCCTGGCCGGCCAGCGCCTGCGCGACGTGCCACAAGGCAAGCACCCCTTTATCGTCGTGATGCTCAAGCGCGACGGTCAAACGATCATCCCCGACGGCAACACCCTAATATACGCCGGCGACGAAGCCGTCATCGCCACGCTGGCATCGTAGCCATCCCCACCCATAAGTTGCGGTGAAATAGGGATTGAATAGGCCTTCTAGCAGCCTAAACAGTCCCTATTTCACCGCAAGTTATTAAGGGGATGGGTTGAAAAACATTTGGATTGACACCGAAATGAAAAAAGCCGGGGAAAACGTCCCCGGCACTTGGAAGCCCTCTCTTTTGAGATGACCGACATCTTTATATCACGAACGCTAGTTAGATGCCATTCATTGAAGGCTTTATCAGGCGCGCCATCCCATCCACATGGCGCCATTTGAAAGCCGTCCGATCTCATGGTATAAAGAGTGCGGTTCCCTCCAAAAGAGGGGCCTCCAAGAGCCGGGGTCTTACCCCCGGCATTTTTGTGCAAAAATGGAGGCCCACCATGAGCGAACTCTCCGTCTTTGTTGACGAATCTGGCGACCTCGGAGGCGTCTCCAACTACTACCTCGTCACCCTCGTTTTTCACGATCAAAACGATGCAATCGTTGAACGCATTGACCGCTACGAGCGCGCCCTGTCTCAGTCCTCGCTTCCCAATACGCCTTTTCATGCAGGACCCCTACTGAATGGAAACGGCGACTACAAAGATCTTCCCAAGGAGCAACGAAGGCACATGTTGAGCGCATTTCGCGCGTTCATTCAGCATCTCCCCATACGCTACCTCTGCCTGCAATACCGAATGAGCGAATTCGCAGGCAATCAAAACGGTCTCGCGGAGAGAATGAGGCGAGACCTCACGGTTGAACTTTTCGACCATCTAGAATTCTTCCAGCGATACGACACCGTTAAGATTTACTACGACAACGGTCAACCGATCGTAACGGAGGTCATTCATTCTGCGCTTGAGTACGTTCTAGCAAGGGATGTCATCGTATACCGAGAAGCCACACCGCGAGCCTACCGGCTATTCCAAGTTGCTGACTACATCTGCACGATCGAACTAACGGCTATCAAGTTTGACAGCAAGGAAGAAACCAAGACTGATCGGCTATTTTTTGGAACCCGAAGGACGTTCAAAAAGGGATTTCTCTTATATCTCAGGAAGAAAAGGATGAACTGACCCGGGGTCACCAGTCGTAAGCCGCTCCCTAGTCATCGTCGATGGCAAAGTCGCGGAGGTCGAGGCCTTCGCGTTCGGCTCGGGCCAGGAGCTCTTGGGGCGACTCGTCCTCAATATCCACCACGTCGAGCATAACGGCCGGAAAGCCCACGCCCGCCGCACTCCCCGCACGATCGAGCAGACTTTCGCGCAGCTGATCTACATCGACTTCGATTTTCATGGTGAAACCCCCTACCGGCAATCGCGACCGAACAAACCACATGCCCCAAATGAGGTGCAATAAATCCCAGATACCGCCATAATAAAACAATGAACATCAGGGAGGTTGCGGACGATGGATAAGCTCGATGCCATGACGGAACAAGTCAGGGACTTTTATGATGCACGCGACTGGCGCAAGTATCACACGCCAAAAGAGCTTGCCATCGGCATGGCAACTGAGTCCTCTGAGCTCCTTCAACTCTTTCGTTTTATGAGCGACGAGCGCATTGCGGAAATGTTCGAAGACACCGAGCAACGCCAAGCCATCGAAGACGAAGTCGCCGACACGCTCCTTTTCCTTCTGCGTTTCGCAGATTTAAATGGAATTGACCTGCCAGCCGCGCTCTCGTCCAAACTCGTGCGCAATGGCGAGC
This sequence comes from uncultured Collinsella sp., assembly GCA_937930475.1. Classification (GTDB taxonomy): domain Bacteria; phylum Actinomycetota; class Coriobacteriia; order Coriobacteriales; family Coriobacteriaceae; genus Collinsella. Next base: position 6,380 of record CALGKS010000405.1, read on the forward strand.
GCTACCCCACCAACGCATCATCTGTCGAATACAGAAAGGCGGACCATCATGAGTAATGAGTTCGCCCTTCGGCAATACACGCTTCCCCTGCCCCAGCCCTTTGAGACAAGCGAATCGCTTCAGGATTTTGGCACGCCAAAGCCTGGAGCCCATCATGACGAGAGTTGGCCTGTTCTCTACATCCTGACCAACAGCAGAAACAAGACGGCATACATCGGCCAAACAACCAACTACCAGCGCCGTATGAAACAACACGCTGCAAACGTGGACAAGGACTTCGACCGGACCCTTCTAATCGACAATCCCACCTTCAACCAATCCGCAACGTTCGAGTTCGAGAATCGACTTATTGAGCTGTTCTGTGCTGACGAAAAATACCAGGTCACCAATGCTAACAACGGCTATGCCCAATTCGATTATTTTGAGCGGCCTCAGTATCGCCAGAAGTTCCGAGACCTCTGGACAAAGCTTCGCGAAGAAAACTACGCGATTCATCCGATTGAAGAGCTCGAGAACTCCGATCTGTTCAAGTTCTCGCCTTTTAAGACGCTTACGCCCGACCAATACGAAACGATTGAGACGATTTATAAACGTCTCGAACAGGAGCATGAAGACGCAAAACATGGCGGCTCAAAAAGAGAACGTATAACCGTCGTGAACGGCGCGCCGGGAACAGGTAAAACAATCCTCGCCATCAGTCTCATGTTCAAAATCAAAAATGAGCCCAACCTTTCCGGCTTGCGAGTCGGTTTTGTCACCCCCATGGATTCCCTGAAGAAGACCCTCAGGAAACTCACGCACTTCCTTCCAGGGTTAAAGCCTGGCGATATCTTGAGCCCCAGTGACGTAACCAAAAATGATCGTTATGACATCCTGCTTGTCGACGAAGCGCATCGACTGGGTAATTATCTAAGCATGGGCTCCGGCATCAAGGCCTTCTATAACACCTGTGATCGTCTCGGCCTTCCACATACGAGCAACCAAGTTGACTGGGTATTCAAATGCTGCGACAAGGCATATCTGTTTTATGACCCCAAGCAGCAAGTCAGGGCATCCGGTCTCAATCGAGACGGTCTTGAGCGGCGACTTAACCAACTCGAAGAAGCGGGTATTGAAACTGAAGAATTCAACTTGAGCACCCAAATGCGAGTACGCGGCGGCGATGAGTATCTCGACTTTGTATATGATCTACTCGATAACAAAGCGTATATGCATGTCGGCATGAAGTTCGAAGAACTCTTTTCATCGGAGCCTTACGATTCGCGAGCCGGGGATCCGAACAGCGATACCCCCAGATACCAGTTTGGAATCGTCGACCAATTTGAGGATTTCTGTTGCCTACAGCAAGCCAAGGAAGAAGAAGTTGGTCTATCCCGCATGACGGCAGGTTTTGCGTGGAAGTGGGAAACGAAGAATAACAAGAACGCATTCGATATCGTCATTGAGGGCATCCCTAAACGTTGGAACTCGAGTCAAAAGGATTGGGTCAACTCCCCCAACGCCGTCAACGAGGTCGGATGCATCCACACGGTACAGGGCTACGACCTCAACTACGGCTTCGTAATTCTGGGGCCAGACATTTACTACGACACCGATAAAGGGGCTGTCTGCGTTAACAAAGCGAATTTCAAAGATGCCGTCGCAAAGAAAAAGGCAAGTAACGACGACCTACGAAAGATCATCGTCAACGCCTACTATGTCCTCATGACGCGTGGCATGCTGGGAACGTTTCTTTATGTATGCGACCCGGCACTCAAGGAGTATTTGTCACGGTATATCCCGGTGATTTAGCTGCTGCCCACGCATGGCATGAATAGCAGCGAAAACCCCAGGGCACAATCTCAGGTTCACAAAGGACGACGGAACGTGCCGGTACCCTATCCAACCAATACTGCCCCCAGAACATTTGCAAGCTTCTTGGCGGGGCGCCTATTCGCTTTTTCACCCATCGCCACGAGCACATGGTTGCAGGCATCCCCATTCATGTCGCAAACAATTCTAAGCTCATGCCGTGCCCTTGAAGCAGCCGTATAAAACAAAGTTCCAGGCTCAGGCATGTAGCTCATGGACGGCTGCTCCCACAAGGCTTGGTCAACATCAATCATAATTACCGCAGCAGCCTCCATCCCCTTGAACTTCCTCACCGTATGGACAGGAACCTTCTGACCTTTCCACCTCTTTAAGCTCTGATCGCCAGTGAAACAGCCCGACAACTTAGAGTATTCCAGTGTCTTGCATGTGATAACCACAATGTCGTTAATACCAACGTTCTTGAGTAGATCAATGTGCTTATCCACAAATGCCTCTTGCGCGGCGGCGTCACAATCAATCATAAGCAATGGAGGTTTTCCGAGCCTAGCCATAACCTGCATTCTAAAACCGTGCGCTTCACCAAGAGCGCTCAGGGAAGACTTCTCGATAGCCTCCGTATTCCGGCAGTTTACATAAAGCGTTAGCTTGCAATCGGCATCCATAAGGAAGCTGGGCATAGTTGAGCCTTGGACAAACTGCCTTTTGTCGTAGAAGAGGTACATCGTGCTTTCCGGCCTCGAATCCACGATAGAACGCAAGGTTTCGAGCACCATCGCATCTTCAATAGCTTTGAGGCCAAAGTCTTGGCCTTCGTCTATTACGATGTGCTGATAGGGAAACGAGTCAGGGTGCTCCATGAGCTCTTCGGTCAGGCTGGCATAGTTTGGCTCGAGAGAATTGCAGACCTTGCAGGCGTAGCCCGGAATTGTATAGACGTCGATTTCCGGGACATCGTTGCACCTTCTAGTAATCTCTTCCTTCAAAAGCGAGTTAAAGCACAAAAAGAGAACCCTGCCCGTACAGGCGGCCTGCCTAGCTCTCTCAATTGCAATGAGAGTTTTGCCAGTTCCTGCCGCCCCGTTAATTACCGCCGTCTTCTGATCCTTTATGAAATTCAACACGCGAGCCTGCGAGTCCAGCAGCCTTGCGAACACGAAGTCGTTATATCGATAGTCCACTGAATTCGTCGGGACGATATCGAACTCCGGCAGGAGCACTTTATGCAAGACCTCTTGAGCCTCAGCATCGGTAAGCCTCGTCTCCCTTCCTCCGACATCCATGCTCATGATGCGAACTATTCGTTCAGTTGGATCCCCAAGGTCCGTCTTGCACAGAGTAACATCGCGAGAAGCCTCAGGAGAGTAGTCGATAAAACCGAGCTCGTGGGCGCCCAAAGACGGAAGCCAAACCGCGTGAGCAACCTTGCACCTATTGCACAGTTCCCTCAACCCTACATCTTCAAATCGATTAATGAGCTTCCATTTGATACTATCCGCCTGCCGGTAAGGACCCCCGTGCCTTCTCATTGACACGCCGCTGCCGTATAGCCACTCGCCGTTTTCACAGCGGATCCTTCCCGCTTTCGCCTCAATGACGAGGATGCCGAGCTTGTGATTAAACACGATGAAATCGGCTTCTCTCTGCTCGAACGCGTTTCCATCCACAATATCCAACATCTTGTATGAATGGATAACCGTAAAATCATCGGGAAGCTTACTCAACGCGTAATAAATCTCCCCTTCACGACTCCGATCGTCGTATTCAGCCGGGCCAAGACTCGGTATCATTCTTGCAGCCACAGTTATGCCTCTTTATAAATCTCGCCCATCACATCTTCGGCAGAGCACTCGCCAACGACAAACAGGCTCCAGCCCGAAACGTTGCGCCAGGCGGACCCAAATACCTTTTTAAAATCGCCCGCTGCCTCCTCGTCAAGAAGAATGACCTTGGACTTGCGCCAAACAAGCGTGGCGTAAGCGCTGTCGCCGTCAACATCAGATAGCTCCACATCTTTGTCCGGAGTCTCCCAGCGCAAATGCGAATCGCAGCTCGTCATTTCACGAATCAACTCGATCCACCCCTCCGAAGAATTAGATCGGATTGACAGCTTTATCGCTTCAGCCAGCGACAGCGCCTCGTTGTTCGCACCTTCATCAGAGGCCCATAGCTCAAATCCATCAACTGGGTTGGGGACACCAGCCTTGTAATCGAGCTTTTTATCCTCATCGGCATTACCAGCAAAACGGCCGGATGACGAGGCAGTAAGAAGAGCTCCCAAAATTCGTTTTGCAGCCCCGCGGGAAAGATTCGCCTGCACAACTTGGTTGTAATAATTTGCAATACAACCGTAGCAGCAAGTTTCTTCACCACAACCGCAATGGCCATCTACGACCTTATAGGCCTCTTCAATTAGATCCGTCACCTCTTTGCTGAGCTGGCGTACATGACCGGCTCCTCCGGGCACGTCATCATAGATGAGTATTGAGAAGCTGCCTGCATCATTTTTGTATGTAGTCCCTCCGAGTTCGGTCTCGGGAACCTCGAGGATTTTAGCCGCAGCGGTAAACAGCGCCCACATCACAGCTTCCCAGTCGCCATCGCTGCAAACTGTCGCCTCACCGAAATCAAATACGAGCTCGAGGACGTCGCTCACAAATGCCGTACCCAGCGCACTGAACCTATTAATCTTTGGAGCAGTGCCGCTCTTCTCGCACCAGTAGGTATGTTGGATCCTCTCCCCACCAACAGCAGCGCGATTGCAGTAAGAGCAGACTTGGAAGCCCTTAGCAGGGCTATTGAGCACACAAAGTTGCCCGTTCTCGGCATATTTTACTTTCACCGCACCGCCAGGAAAACAAAACTCCCTGGTCGCAGTCTCGTTAGGCCAGTGCTGGCTAAAGTGCACCGATGCATACCCCTTTGGCCTCGGCCTTCTAAGCCCTATGCCTTTTTTGTTTTCCGTGCCGACAAAACCATAGGAAGGTATGAGCATATTCTTTTCGAGAGCAAACTCGGTATGGCAAACGGGACACTCGCCTTTATCACTGTAGTTTTCAATGGGCCATACAAATGTTTCGCAATTTGGACACTTTCCATACCTGCGCTTTCGCAACTCTTGCCCTTTCGGCTTTCTGAGTCCAACGGACTTCCAAAGCGTCTTGCCGGCAACGATTTCCGCCCCCGGTGCATATTCCCTAATGGCTTGACGCATACCCCTAGAAAGCTCGAGCCTGTTCTCACCTACAGAATTCTCGATATCAAGAAGATGGAGCTCTACGAGATCAGTCGGAAACCCGTACTTAGGCAATACTCCGCTCTCGGCAAGAATTGCGATAGTTCTCTCCTTCTTGAGCGCATCCCTAGACTTTAGAAGCTTGGATGCGAGAATGTCGTTGACGCCCATATTCAGCTCAATACCATCCTGAATACGCTCAAAATCAGCATGCTTAAGGCTATGCGCAAGGAGAAGCCTGCCACCGCTTCCGCTCTCAGCCGAATCGATTGGCCCAACGAGCTTTGCTATCCACCCCCACTCGTTTACGCCAACTTCTTCCGCCACAGGCATGCCTTGCGGAACAACGCGGACGAGCTGTTCATAGACACTCTTTGGCCGCGATGCAAGGAAGCGGCGAAGATCTTCGAGGCCTTCCGGCTCCGATTTAGAAAGATCCATAAAGTCGTTGTATCCATGAGAGTAGTCTTTGCCCAAGCTCCGGCTCGCGTAGCGAAAGAACTCAGACATAGCGACGGCGAAAACATGCCGTATCGCAATGGCATCGTTATTCAGATAACACATTGGCACTCTCGTGTTGCCGCCAATTATCTTGGCTGGGTCCTCAAAGTACGCGACATCATGGGGCCGTAAGCGAGCAAACGTGATGGCATATCCAGGCTTGCCAGCGCGGCGTCCAACGCGACCGGCTCGTTGCGTATAATTCGCGGTACTAGGTGGAACGTTTCTCATAAAAATGGCCCTCAAATCGCCAACGTCCACACCCAGCTCAAACGTAGTCGTGCAACTCAAAACATTAACGTTGCCTTTGATAAATTCGCTCTGTATTTCTCTAGCCTTTTTGGATGACAGCTGTGCCGTATGTTCCTCAATGTCGAGGGGAAGCGCCTCATCTTGATATACCGTTTTATAAAAGCGGTCCTTGTTTTTTGCCTCTGCGAAGCTCATTTTCACCATCGTACCGTTGCATTTCGTTGTCGTGCAAACGCCACGTGTATCTAGGTGAGTCTCACATCCACACGCATCGCAACGATAGACAATATCATCGTTGGAGTGCGGATACATAGTCCAAATATCTCTGCTGAGCCTAAAGTGTTCAGGCGAATCAATCAAATATCCTTCGCCCTTAAATAGCCTGCAACTCAGATACTCCCCCATAAACTGGAAAAGACTTTGCAGAATCGGGCGAACGTCCTCACGGGTCAGCTCGATACCGTGGACCCTTTTGACGTACTTGCGAATAAAGGCGCTGCGCTTGTTTTCTGTACCACGTACAGCATCTCCCGCGAAATAAACGATATCCCTAGACGCAGAGCTGCCTCTCTCAAGCACGACAAGGTTGCCGCGCTTCTCATGATTGTTTCTGAGCTCAGGGACCCCTTCAGGAACCTCGATAACGTTTTTCTCTCGGAGCAGTTCAAGACAGGTCCTTACAAACAAAATGTAGTCTTCGCATGAAAGCCAGGTGACCCCATCGGCATTAAGTATATCCACTTGCCTTGCGACAAGCTTTTTCGCCCCAGGATGGGAAAACCCCTCGTTAAATTCAGTAGGCTCGATCCTTACAACGCCAAGGCCTTCAAGGCTGTTCCGCGAATCCTCAGCCGCAAGCTCATCGAGAATCCAGGCCGTCGCCTGGCCCCTCTTGTTGGAACCCAAGACCCCCGGATATCGCCTCTTTGCAACACTTGTTATCCAATCAATAACTGAGCTCGGCTTACAACCCTCACCGTCGCGGGACAGAGCCTCCACCGCTTCTCTTATCAGCTGACGACGTGTGATGTTTCCATAAGTTCTGTCCATTGCGGGCGCGAAGAAAGCCGCGTCCTGGCGCTTGTCCGAGAAGCAAATAACACTTCCGGCTCTGCGCTCTTCATCGAGGTCTGCGAACAAATCATCCTCGTCAGCTTCCTCCTCATCAAAAGGCGGAATATCCCTGACCAGGTCGTAACAGACGACACTGCCTGCAGCTTCAGGCGAAACGCGCATTGGCTGAATTGCCACAACGGACTGATATCCACAATGACGACAACGCGCCTCTGCTTCATCTGCTTGTTTTTTCTCGTTTTGGTTGAGCGCAATTGGGATGCGCGCAACAATCTCATGCTCGAAACGATGAGCACCACCCTCGGCTTCATGATACAAAGACCCGCATATCGGGCACAGCCATTGGATCTTCTCATCGGGATCTCTCTCCGATTCGCCAGAGAGAAGACGGTAGTAGACTCTCGGAAGAAACTCGTCGTCGGAATCCGTTCCTTCGTGTCGAGGACTTAGCCACGCAGTCTTCACCTCGGGATCAGAGCTCTCCTCACCAAGGATGTATGCCTGCCCACAATGGCGACAGACCGACACCTCATATACAGGAGTATCGTTTTCATCGTCATAATGCTCCGCAATCGTTTTGTGAGGAGTCAGCTTACGTGTATGCAGATTTAAATAGATGCCCTCAGGAGCACGCAAAAAGGAATGGTAGCGACTCGTAAGAATGGGAACATCCTTGGAGCGCTGTGCAGAGGAAAGCACCTCAACCATGGCAGTGAGGATTTCCACACCCCTCTTATCTCCCGTGAGCCCTTCGATCTCAAGCTCCTCAATGGTGTCAAGATCAGTGAGGTCGAAAAGACGCTCGCAGCGTCTCACCAGTTTTGCCGCAGACGATTCACCCAGAAGGATCTTTCCTAGTCCCATTAGGGGGGACTCGCCGTCTAGTCTCGCTACAACCTCTTCAGGAGCTCCACCAGATGCGAGTGTGCTGCGAATGTCTTCTACGTTTGCGTTTTCGGGATCGGAAAGTTCCCTGCGAAGTTCCGCCCAAGTGTCTAGAGAAAGCGTGCCCCAAGGCTTTTCATCAAGAGCATCTTGGGGCTGATCTTTCTCGCTCGTGATGACATCAAGATCCGCGGGATCACCCGAGAAAGACTCGCCAAAAAGGTCCCGAGCAAATTTAGCCACCTTCGGCATATCTTCTTCTGAGCCGATCGTTGCGGAAGTTGCGTAACAATGAAGCTTGGGCAGCTCCCCCGTTTCCGATTCGATACGAGCCTTTACTCGACGCAGCAAATATGCGATTTCGGTGCCAAGCGCGCCTGAATAAACGTGCGCCTCATCGATGGCGATATGCCGCCAGCTTGCACCAAATGCCCCTTCGAACAGCGGCGCATCCTCCGGACGTAGAAGGAGATACTCAAGCATGGAGTAGTTTGTAAGCAAAATGTTGGGTGGGTTCTCACGTATTTTCTCGCGAGAGATGATTTCATTTGGCAGTCTAGTTTGATCCGGGTTTTCGTCTTTCCACTTACGGAGAGCCACGGACTCTTTCTCCTCAGTGTCGCCGGTATAACGCCCGAAGGTGACATCGGTCCCCTTCAGCAACTGACGCAATCGTTTAAGCTGATCGTTTGCAAGGGCGTTCATCGGGTAAAGAATCATGGCACGGACGCCAGCGGAACGCCCGCTCTTTTCGAATTCTGAGAGGATGTCATTCAGAATCGGAAGCAAAAAGCACTCAGTCTTGCCCGAACCCGTACCCGTAACGACGGCATAGTTTCGCCCCGCCACGCTCTTTTCGATAGCCTTAACTTGATGCACGTATAAGGGACGATAGGGGTCAAAATTACGCGCCTCTCCGTCACCTAAACTCATCATGCCCTTGCAGAGAAGCCCCTCGTCCACCAGGTCAGCCACAGTTTTATCCTTGCGGTACGGTGGCGCCGCCTCGAGAAACGGTCCCTTTGAAAGATATCCCGGCTCGCAAAGAATCGTCTCAAGCTGCTTCTGCAAATCCGCATCATCAAAGTGAATAGTGGTAGCGATGTACTCGCGATAAGAGTCCTCCACTTTGCGCGCGGTCTCAATGGGATTGAATTCTTTCACATTCGTCATTATTTGCTCCCGCTAGTTAAGATTGATTCTTGTCGCATATTCTCTCCGGGAGTCCCCAAAGAAGTCGCTCGGAGACATTTCGACGGTAACCCCCCTCTTGCTGCTCAGCTGCCTTACCACGCTGGGTGGAAGAAAGACCTCTGTAGAGCCCTTTTCTGCAGAGGCTGTAGCAATTGGCTTATCGTCTCTTTCCTCATACTTAGAAATCCTAAAGAACCTGAAATGGATGTCGCATAAGGGCTTGCCTTCAAACCGAAGAACATATCCAAGGGATTCGGCTGGCAATAGCTTCCACCCGTTAATGCCGAGCCCTTCGGCACAGTCAAGCATTTGAACATCGGTCCAGGCTTGCTTCAGTTCTCCCGTTGACACGTCATCGCCGTAGCACAGAGACAGCTTCAGGGGAAGACTGACGGACGCCTTATAATCAGCTTGTTGAAAGAGGCTTGCATGCCTAAAGAGATTGAATCCGTATTCGCCAGGCTGCATGAGGTTCTTGAAGAAAAGAGGTTTTGAACCGAGCATCACTAGCACGGCCCTGTTGTACCTCCAACCATAGGAGACAATCTTGAAGTTTGCCGCACTGGGACCGAGCTCCAACGCATCTGCCAAACAGATTGGGCGCTCTTCGGACAGATTCGCAAGTCTGCCTGGCATGTCAACGTCTATTGCAGCAAGGGCCAGTTTGGCATCGGTCTCTTTACCACTTTCTCTCGACCTAATGCGAACATGCAAGAAATCATCCTTCAGAAGCGCCTTCGCTTCATAGTGCTCCCATGCATTGAGAGAATCGAGCCTCCCACATTCGCCTTTCGCATCGTCGTCTTCGTAAACGGGCGCGACATCAATGGGGAGGCACGCTTGGAAGCCATATTCCGCCACAGCGCGCCCATGATCAATGCTGATGGACAGAGGCCTAAAAGCTTGTATGGGCACCACCGTAAATCGGTAGCGAAAAACGACCTTGCCAGCGGCAGATTTCTGCCTCGCCTCAATGATGCACTCTTCGATATGCCGACTGAATAGACTCGTTTTTGAGGGATCGAATACTATTCTTGCAGAACCCGAATTATCAGCATCGTCTTCCCATATGGCAGAACGCGGCATCGACACCCGCTCGCCATCGCAGCAGCATATAATGTCCAAGTCTTTTAGGGCACTCGCGCCATCAAGCGCCTCAATGCTCACAGAGGGAAGGCCGTCGTTTGTATTAAGCTCGTTCGGAATACACCCATACAAGTCAACGCCGTCGCTCGTCTCTCCGATAATGCGTTGTTTATCAATCTTTGCGACATATCGTTCTTGCCAAACGGCAAGCTCCTCGCCCGTAAGCACGTTAACAACCGAACCTGCCGAACCGGGTTCAACGTCATAGATATAAATCTGATTATCGTCCCAATCACCAGAAGCCTCATACTCCGAGACGGCTTTCATGCCTTGACCGGGAACGATTTTGTACCCATCTTTTACAATATACGCGATGCGACGCTTTTTCGTTAACCGCTCGCTCTTGCCGCGCAAACGGTAAAAGCCCTTACCATCCTTTATAAATTCAAAACACCCGGGCTTATTCCTACTAAACGACTGGCTCAACGAACTAAGCTCGATATAGTCACCTGCTCGCTCATCTTTATGCATGAGCTTCAATTCCACGTCGTAACGAGCGCGAGGGTTAACGGCAATGCTAACGGCATTTAAAATGCATTTTCCGACACTCATATCGAATTCAGAACTTGCCTTTAGCTCGCCGTCAACATAATAGTCGATCTTGTCGCCAGCAAAACGCAGCGGAAATTGTTGACGCGGCCAGCGCATGGTCACAACACCCTCGGATAAATCCAGCTGCAAGCTGGCAATAGGAAGATAGATCAATCGATGGGCGCCATTTCTCCGTCCTTGGGAAGAACCAGTGGCCTTTCCTTCGGTCGTCGAGGACGGCACGCGTTCTTGATTGTCACGAAGAGCCTGCATTGCGGCTTCAGGCAGACCGAAACTAGACAGCATCGTGTAGCGGCTTCCGACCCTATTTGAGTCCACAATTTGCGCCGCCACACGCATGGACGCCTCAAATAATGGAGCAATGGTTGAATCGGGAGCTTTCTCAAGAATGTTAAGAACCGCCTTTTCGGGAGCATACCGACTCTCAGGGTTCTTTAGCTCCCTAAGAACAGAGTGACCGTCCATCTCTCCGCCAAAACCTAAACCGCCTTGAGAAACTTCCCGCGCGAGCGGAAGTAATTTTTCCCACAGGTTTGACCAGGAATCTTCCGATAAGCCTCCGTGGAGAAGAGTAGTGTAGAAGTAGTAATTAACCTCCTCATCGCGGCCATACAAAGGCATTCCACGCTCTTCAACATGTTTAATAAAAATGTGCTTTACTATCCCCTGCACGCCGCCGTCGCGAATGCCAAGACTGGCAAAGAAGTTGCCCCACAGATTATGGCCATTGAATACCCTACGCGCCTTGTCGGCAACATAAACCATAAAAGCGTTAGGCAAACACCTATCAATCAGCATCAGAACAATGCAAGGTTTTGTTGGATAACGTTTTATGAGCTCTTCAAAAGCTGCGCTGAGTTCATCAAGGTCTGTTGAGAATTCCTCAAATACCTGATAAACCATGACGTTTTCAGACCTAGATTCCAGGTCGTCGAAGGCACCCCGAGATCTTTCTTCAAATTCCTCCAGCTTTGCTGAAAACAGCCCATGGGAGCGCGTAAGCGGAAAACGGCTCAAGTCATATTCATATTGCTCAATCGAAGACGTTGCCTCGGCCTTTGGCTCGTGAGGAAGTCGGCATTTCAGCGGGGCCTTCACGCTCGCTGGTTTCTCGACCATCTTGGGCTGAAGCATAGAAGCAGCAAAGGCGTCCGGGGCCGCACGGTATTTCTTTCGCATCTTAATGATTGAATCGGCATATCTGCTATCGAAACGAGCGTCTATCTCTTTATCGGTAAGAGACAAAAGATCGGGCAAGTAGCAAAAACCAGCATTCTGGATTGAACGCTTTAGCCGCACATCGTCAAAACTAAGCTCCGAGATGGGCGCCTTCTCCAGACTCTCCAAGTAGTTCGCTTCGCTCATCAGCATCCCCTATGCCACAATCGCATTTGATGCCACCATTTTTGACCTTTTATTAACACTGGTCTGGCGCAACGTGCTTTTAATCATACCGTGAGGCACTCATGTAGCCCGAAGAACAAAGACGCCCAATAGGGCTGTTTCTGCAGACGGTCGCCATCATCCGGCGAACAGCCTATGGGAGTGCCGGCCATAACTCGAGCGCACTTTTATTGCGCAACAAAACCGAAGCAAATATGATCCAATTATGAAGCTAGGAACGTAAATCAGCAGTCCGGGAGCCCGAGTACTCCCAGTGGCACTACGTTTTGCCCCATGTCTGCGCGACATCAGCGCGTTATCATCGATATCGATTGAAGAGGACAGCGTTACAGAGGGATTCCGTATGCCAGTTGAAAGAACAGATCCATTCTTGCCAAACATCCCTGGCTTAATAATCGACAACCGCCACGGGATGAATAGAACCATCCAGCAATCCATCGCTCGTGGCTACGACGACCTCACCAACGGCCGCGTGCGTCCTTGGAAGCAGGCGAAGGCCGAGGCGGATCGGATGCGAACCATCAGGTAAGGTCACCTCTCCCCCATGTAACCATCCTGTAAATCATAGCAGCTCACTCGAGTTTTACCGTGATGCGGTCGCGTCCGGCGCTCCACTGTGCTAAAGTATCCCGAACGTTCAAACGACTACGAGGGAGACTAGAAGATGGCACGTGTGCACAACTTCTCAGCTGGCCCGGCCGCACTGCCTACAAGCGTGCTCGCCGAGATCGCCGACGAGATGATGGACTACCGCGGTTGCGGCATGTCCGTGCTCGAGATGAGTCATCGATCTAGCATGTACCAGCAGATCATCGACGACGCCGAGGCAACCCTGCGCCGCCTGCTGAGCATCCCGGACAACTACCACGTCCTGTTTTTGCAGGGCGGCGCCACGCTGCAGTTTGCGGGCATCCCCATGAACCTCATGCGCCGCGGCCGCGCCGGCTACGTCGTCACCGGCAACTTTGCCAACAAGGCGTACAAGGAGGCCGCCAAGTACGGCGAGGCCGTGCTGCTCGCGAGCTCCGAGGACACCAACTTCGACCGCATCCCCGACATGGCCGACATAAACGCGCGCATTGCCGCCGAGGCCGCGGGAGACGGGCTCGACTACGTCTACATCTGCCAGAACAACACCATCTTTGGCACCATGTACCACGAGCTGCCCAACTGCGGCGACGTGCCGCTGGTCGCCGATGTCTCGAGCTGCTTTTTGTCGCAGCCGCTCGACGTTGAGCGCTACGGACTCATCTACGCCGGCGCGCAGAAAAACGCCGGCGCCGCGGGCGTCACCGTGGTTATCGTGCGCGACGACCTGATCGCCGACGGTCCGGCCTTTGCGCAGACTCCGCAGTACATGGACCTTAAGACCCAGGCCGCCAAGGGCTCCATGCTCAACACGCCCAACACCTTTGGCATCTACGCGTGCGGTAAGGTGTTCCGTTGGGTTGAGCAGACCGGCGGACTTGTCGCTATGGCCGAGCGCAACTGGGCCAAGGCCAACCTGCTCTACGACCTGCTCGAGAACAGCAAACTATTCCACGGCACCGCGCAGACAGACAGTCGCTCCATCGCCAACGTCACGTTCCGTACCGGCGATGCCGAGCTCGACTCCGCCTTTGTTGCGGGCGCGGCAGAGCACCAGATCCAAAACGTCAAGGGCCATCGCCTCGTCGGCGGCATGCGCGCCAGCGTGTACAACGCCGTCACCATGGAGGACGTGCAGGCGCTGGCCACATACATGAAGGACTTCGAAGCACAGCATAGTTTGAGCCCGCGATCTAACTAGCCCGCAACCCGCGGGCCGATCAGCCACTTCAAACCACCTGTTTTAGACAAACCTGCTAAGGAGTTTTTCCATGCGTAAGATTAAGACCATCGACGACATCACTAAAGACGGCAAGGTCGAATTTGGCGAGGGCTACGAGTTTGTGGGCACCGCCGAGGAGGCCGACGCCATCCTGATGCGCTCCACCGACCTGCATGGCTACGAGCTGCCCGAAGGCATCCGTGCCATCGCCCGCTGCGGCGCCGGCGTCAACAACATCCCCATCGAGGAGTACGCCAAGAAGGGCGTCGTCGTCTTTAACTCCCCCGGCGCCAACAGCAACGCCGTCAAGGAGCTTGTCCTGGGCATGCTGGTGCTTTCGAGCCGCGGCGTAGTGCAATCGATGAACTGGGTGCGCGACAACGCCGACGACCCCGAAATCCAGGTCGATGCCGAGAAAGCCAAGAAGGCCTTTGTGGGCCGCGAGCTCAAGGGCAAGCGCATCGGCATCATCGGTCTGGGCAACGTGGGCTCCAAGGTCGCCAACGCCTGCGTCGATCTGGGCATGGATGTCTACGGCTACGATCCGTTCATTTCCGTCGAACACGCGTGGGTGCTGAGCCGCGAGGTGCAGCGCGTGGGCACGCTCGAGGATCTCTGCCGCGGCTGCGACTACCTCACCGTGCACGTGCCCAGCAAGGCCGACACCATCGGCATGATCAGCACCGAGCAGATTAACCTGCTGGCCCCGGGCGCCGTGCTCATCAACTACGCGCGCGAAACCATCATTGACGAGGACGCCGTCGACGCTGCCCTGCGCGAGGGCAAGCTGAGCTGGTTTAGCTGCGACTTTGCCACGCCCAAGACCGTCAAGATGCCCAACACGTTTATCACCACGCACTCGGGCGCCGGCACTGGCGAGGCCGAGGCCAACTGTGCTGATATGGCCATCAGCGAGCTCAAGGATTACCTGGAGAACGGCAACATCGCGCACAGCGTCAACTACCCCGCTTGCAGCATGGGCAAGGCGCGCGCCGCAAGCCGCATCGCCTGCCTGCACGCCAACGTGCCTAACATGATCGGCCAGATCACGGCAATCCTGGCCAAGGACAATGCCAACGTGCAGCGTATGACCAACGAGTCCGCTGGCGAAAACGCCTACACCATGTTCGACACCGACGAGCACCTGGACAGCAGCACCATCGAGGCGCTCAAGCAGATTCCGTCGATGTATCGCGTGCGCGTGATCAAATAGCGCCGGCGCCAAGCCTGCGAGGCAGTCCATGAAGCCCATTCGGCCCCCGTTTTAACGAAACGGGGGCCGATTTCGTTGCTCCGGCTGGTTTTGAAAATGCTATCCATAATAAGTTTTTTCGGATAATCGACAGTCCCACCCAAATCACTGAGCACACCTGCTTTGATAAACAGCTTTATCAGGGGCTTTAGTAGGTAAAAATCGATCTCTATATATCACATTCAAGTTGACTGTCGATTTTCCGAAACAACTTGTTTTGGATAGTATTTTTAAAGCCCTTCCAAGGCGAAACTGAAGCCTTTTTCGCGCCCAAAACTCTAGTTCACGCGACCGTTTTCCACCCGCGCGACTACATTTCCGCCCAATTGATAAAAATCTCCTCACGAAGCCGCCGTTCGAGCTCCTGCTGCCGCGGTGTCTTGTCTTTCAGCGGCACATCGAGATAGGACATGATGAGCTCCATCACCACGCGGAAGGCATCGGAGTCGGCCAGCTGACCATAGGTCATCAAAACGACGGGATATCCCATCGCTTGCAGCGCCGTCGTTCGGTCGGAGTCCGAAATCTTGGATTCTATGGATCCATGAATGGCTTTACCTTGGCATTCAACCAGACACTCTCGACTACCGTCCTTATTTGCCAGCAAAATATCGGCATAGCGCCTATCAAGCCCCGAAATCAGGCGGGCACTGCGCGTCATACGAATCTCAACGTTATTGGTAAGGCGCAGCCCTTCGCCGCCGCGCAACCTCGTAAGGCCAAACAGCATCGATGCCTGGACCTCGAGCGGCGATGCCACCACCCCCGTAATGCATTTCGCGGCTCGTATGAACGATTTAGCGCCGCGGAGCCCCCGGATCTTATCGACGTACTCTGCAAGCTCAGAGAGCTCGATCAAGGGCGGTCGTTTCCACAAGTCCGTTGGACTCCCCGAGACATCCTTTACGTTTTCCCAGCCCAACCGTGCGCCACCCCACCGGCCCCCATATGCCTGCACAAGTGCCGACTTTACCTGAGGCGCAATCTTGCACACGGCAAAGGTGCCGCACATCTCATACATGCACATAATCAGACGCTCGTTTGAGACCGAGGAAGCCAGGGACAGCAGGGTAAAGAGTGGGGACGCGACATCGAGGCCAAACTCTGTCTGCCGCACGGAATCAAACGGCCTCTCCCCGTTCCAAACATGCCTGACAATGCGATCGCCCTTACGCCCGCAGCCGCCCTGCGCCAACACGTGTAACGGGGTGCCCAGGAAATGCTTGACGAGCGGGTGCTCACAAAGATGCTCCCTGCGCGGATCGTCTACAGAATCGGGCAGGTCCGGCATTATCGCCAAGACCTGTGGAGGTATCCGGTGATACCGAAAGGCAGATATGTCGCACAGCATGTCGTCCATGAAGGGTACGTACCCGCTGCGTCGCTTGTGAACCCGCTCGGACGGCAAACGCGCTGGCTCGGCCTGCGAACGGTAAATACTGCCACGCCCACGTCGCGGATCTCTCAGGAGGCTTACAATCGGTTTGGAAAGCAAACTGATTGTGAGGTTGCATATGGTTGATGAGGACTTTGCCTGGCGGCTTGCGCAGGAGCTTGTGCGGATCGACAGCTCAGACCCGGGCGCGTATGAGGATGAAATTGAGCGGTATATCAAAGCGCTGGTTGAGGAACGGCTGGCACGGTTGAACCACCCGACACTCGATGCCATACGGGTTGAGGAGCTCGAGGTGCTCCCCGGACGCCGCAACCTCATGGTCACCGTGCCCGGTTTGAGCGACGAGCCACGGCTCGTCTACATCTGCCACATGGATACCGTCACCTTGGGCGACGGCTGGGACGCGGACATCGCACCGCTTGGGGCAGTTGTGCGCAACGACAAGCTCTATGGCCGGGGCGCCTGCGACATGAAGGGCGGCCTGGCCTGCGCCATTGCCGCACTGGTCCATACGCTCGAGCGCGTGGCGGCGGATGGCGCGCTGCCCCGCCGCGGCTTTTCGCTCATCTGCTCGGTCGACGAAGAGGACTTTATGCGCGGCTCCGAGGCCGCCATCGATGCCGGCTGGGTCGGCTCGCGCGAATGGGTGCTGGATACCGAGCCCACCGACAGACAGATTCAGGTAGCGCACAAGGGGCGCACGTGGTTCGAGATTGAAATGCCTGGCGTGACGGCGCATGCGAGCCAGCCCTGGAAGGGCGCGGATGCCGTCGCCGCCATGGCCGAGGTCGTCTGCGCGTTACGCCGCGCGTTCATGGCGCTGCCCGTACACGATGAGCTGGGGCCATCGACCATCACGTTTGGACAGATCGAGGGTGGCTACCGTCCCTATGTCGTGCCCGATCACGCCAAGGTCTGGGTCGATATGCGCCTGACCCCGCCGACCGATACGGCCACCGTGACGCGCATGGTAGAGCAGGCCATCGCCGGCGCCGAAGCCGCGATCCCCGGCTGCCATGGCAGCTATACCGTGACAGGCGACCGCCCCGCCATCGAGCGCGACCCGAACTCTCCCCTTCTGGCTGCACTCAAGCATGCCGCCGACAGCGTTACGGGCATGGACACGGCCGTCGGCTTCTTTACCGGCTACACCGACACTGCCGTCATTGCCGGCAAGACGGGTAACCGCAACTGCATGAGCTATGGCCCAGGCTCGCTCGCGCTCGCGCACAAGCCCAACGAATATGTGCCCCATGCCGATATCGTTCGCTGCCAAAACGTGCTCATCGCGCTCGCCGACAACACGCTCTGGGGCGCAGATGGCCAAGTTGGGGCATAATAGGCCGCGAACAAACCGACTCGCGCGTTAGGACCGCCCATGAAAGCACTTCCGTTTCCCTGCATCCGCCCGGCTCAGGACCGCGTGCTTGAAGCGCTGCCGCAGATGGGCGGTATCCTGAGCGGCAACGACGCCCTGCGCGGCGCCATTGCTGACGGCCTAATGCTCAAGGATCCAGGCGCGGCGTATTACGTGTACGAATGCTCCGGAGAGCCGGGGCGCGTGACGGGTGTCGTGGCGATTTGCCCGATTAACGTGCTGACGGGCAGCGACGGAGCTGCCGCCGAAAACGTCGACGCACTCGCCGTTGCACAAGCGATCGCCGAGCTCAAGGTGCAGCCACGCCCCGTGTCACTCGCTTACGAGGCGTCGCCCGTCATGGATATCATCCTCGGCGCCGCCAAAGAGGGCGCGTCGCTCTACGCCGTCACCGACCCCGCGGGCATTACGCACCGCGCGTGGGAGGTCAAGCGCGAGGACGCCATCGGGGCCATCCGCGCTATGCTCGACCAAGCACCGGAGCCGGCACTGGCCGACGACCCCGCCTACGCCGCCGCTCTGACCGGGGCGTCGCAGCTGCTGGTCGATGAGGCCCGTGCCGCCGGAACGTACACCGGCAAGGAGCCGTTCAACTTTACCGTTGCCGCGTTATTCCCCGCCGCGCAGGTCGCCGGCTGCGCACCGCAGGTTCCAACGGGCCTGCTCACTCACCAAATCGCGCGGTTCTAACAGGGCCTAAACGCCCAGCACAAAGACTCGGCAGCTCAACAAAAAAGGGGCGGAGATGCAACGCCAGCGCATGCATCTCCGCCCCTTTCGCATCGAACAAGTAAGTCGGCAACCCGCACCGCCATGCCCGCACTACCCGCGCTGCGGGCCTGCTGCCGCCACGAGCGGCTCAAGCCCCAGCTCGCGCGCGTAGTCTTCCTGCGTAAAGATCTCAACCAGTTCAAACGTATCCGTCGCATCATCAAACGCAAAATGCAGTACCGAGCAGTTGCCCGGCACACGGTCGCGCTCGTCTGCCGCCGCGCCCTTCACGTGATCCATAAACTCCTTGATAGCCGAGCCATGGCTTACAGCGAGCACGCACGTATGGTCCGGACGCTGCATAAGCTCGGTCAACGTCGCCACCATGCGCTCGCGCACCTGCATCTGACCCTCGCCGCCAAACTGGCGATAGAAGTCGCGCCACGGGCGCTCGGGCATGAGTATCACGCGCTCGGCCTCAAAGTCGCCAAAGAACCACTCGCGCAGGCCGTCCAGGCGCTCGTACGCCAAGCCCGGCCACAAGTTGGCGATAGTCTGCTCGGTGCGATGAAGTGTGGAGGTGTAGGCGTGGTCGGGTTCAACGCCGCGCGCACGCAAGAACATGCCGGCACGCGCCGCCTGGTCGCATCCCAGCTGCGTAAGCGGCGAGTCACTCCAGCCCTGAATAATGCGTTTGAGGTTAAATATCGTCTGTCCATGACGGACCAGATACAGGTCTTTATTCATAGGGGTCCTTTCGTTTGTTACCAACCCAAGAGCGAAAACGCCCCGTCGAAATAGCCAAAATGAAGCACGGCACCGTTGTCGGGTTGCTCTCCCCCGCCAGTCACGCATCTAAGAAACTCCTGGCAGGCTGAGCCGTGGGAGACGGCCAGCACGCAGTTGTGCTGCGGTCGGGCCATGATACGGGACAGCGCCGCGACCATGCGTGCGCGAAGCTCACTTTCCGACTCGCCACCAAAGGCAACCGGATAATCGCCCCAGGGTTGCGCCGGCATCTCACGGTTGGATGTGCCCTCCAACGAACCCAAATGCCACTCGCGCAGTTCATCGACCAGCTCTATGGAACGACCCTCGCCAACGATAAGCTCGGCCGTACACCGCGCCCGTCCCAACGGAGACGAATACACATGGTCAAAGGTCACGCCGCGGTCCTCGAACGCCGCACGCGTCGCCAGCGCTTGCTCGCGCCCGCGCGCCGTAAGCGGCGAATCGTGCCAGCCCTGCAAAATGTTCTTCACATTGAGCTCGGTCTGCCCATGCCGCACCAAATACAGATCGGCCACACGCCCTCCCCTCGCACCACC
>CALGKS010000406.1 GCA_937930475.1 uncultured Collinsella sp.
TTTAGAGACAGCTTGCGTGCAGGGTCACGAGTTCCCAGTCTTTCCTCCCATGGTTAACGGTGTCGTGCTGCTGCTTCATGTGCGCAAGCACCTCGCGTCGGGTGGTCTGGGTTTCCGTCAGATCATCGACTGGATGCTGTTTGCAAAGAAATATCTCGCCCATGAAGGGTGGGCGGAGTTTTCCCAGACGCTGGGCGATGAGAAGATCGAACGTACGGCAAAGTGTCTTACGCGGTTTTGTCAACTGTACCTTGGGCTGCCGAAAGACGGCTTTGAATGGTGTTTCGATATCGATTCTGCGATATGCTCCGACCTTTTGGAGCACGTAATGCTGCTGGGTAATTTTGGCATGAAGGTTGTTGCGAAGACCGGCGCAACAGCTTTAACAGAGATTCGTGACCCCGTTAGCTTATTTAAATACCTACAGAGGGGCGGCAGAAGTAACTGGAAGGCAGCACGCAGGCATGCTATCTTGCGTCCTTTTGCTTGGATTTATCAGGCGGTCAGATGCGCCCGAATCATCTTGACGCGTGAAGATATCGCCGGTGGCGTGCGGTCCGATATGGAGGAGGCGGCCCGACGTCGCAGCCTTGGGTACGAGATGGGGTTATATGACCGCTGAGCGTCAGATTGTTTCCGTTACCGAGAGCACATTCGAGGAGGTCCTAAATCGCGACGGTGTGCTCGTTTACCGCACGAGTGGTATTTCCATGGAGCCCATGTTGCGACAGGGGCGCGATCTTGTGACCATCAGGGCGGCAAAGCCCGGCGAACGGTTTTGCGAGAACGACGTGGTTCTGTATTACCATGCGGTGGGTCGTAAGCATGCGCTACATCGCATCGTGGGGGTGGAGCCAACTGGTTACATAATCTTGGGGGATAACTGCATTAGCTACGAATACGATGTGCCCTTCGATGATGTGCTTGGTGTGCTGGTGTCGTTTGTGCGCGACGGCAAATCATATCTGGTCGATGACCCTGTGTATCTTGACTATGTAAAAAAGCTGCGACGCGGTGAACGGGGTCGCATCGCAAGGCGTAGAGCGGTCATGAGGATCAAGGGCACGATAAAACGAGTCTTTCCTGGGCTGGCGAAGTTTTGGAAGCATCGTGGGAGGTAGGCGCATGGTACAAGACAAAGACGGCGAACGCTTGCTGAGCTTTAGGTTTGCGGACATTCCCGTGCAGGTGGTTTCTCGTTTTGGCATGCTCGAACGAGTCGGTGCCTCATATCTCGAACAAGATATGAGTGAAAAGCCCGCGTTTACGATCAGGGCGACAGATGACGATTTGGCTTACGACCGCGCGATGTCCCCGGAGTTCCCCGATCCTTACGTGGAGCTGTGCACTATACATAGATTGACCGCGGATAAACTGGCTCCGCTACGGCGCGTGCTCTTCCATTCCTGTGTCGTAGAGTATGGGGGGCGGGCCTACGCCTTTACTGCGCGTAGCGGTACCGGCAAGTCGACGCACGCTCGCCTGTGGAGAAAGTACCTAGGCGCTCATGGTGCCAAGATACTCAACGGGGACAAGCCTTTCCTGTATGTTCCCGAGAATGGCGAGACTGTTGTTTACGGCTGTCCTTGGACGGGCAAAGAGGGTTGGGGCTATAACGGAAGTGCTCCTCTGGCGGGGATTTGCATACTTCGCCAGGCGCCTGTCTGTTCTATTGAGCGGCTGGCTCCCAATGATGCCGCGGAGCAAATCGTTAGGCAATGCCACATCCCACGGGAGAGCCCGCTGGGCGCACTTACGGTGTTGAGGTGCCTTGATCGCGTACTTGCCGAGGTGCCGGTGTGGACTATGGGCTGCGATATCTCGGAAACAGCCGTTAAGACGTCCTTTGAGGCGTTGACGGGCCAAGATTATGCGAAGACGGTTCGTGACTGTCAAGAAACTG
>CALGKS010000407.1 GCA_937930475.1 uncultured Collinsella sp.
AGTTCCGCACGCAAAGAAGGCCACTTAATGTGGCCTTCGTCTTGCGCAGGACTGTTTGAAATTTTGAGGAAGCACCCGCCCTGCCGGGGCTCCCGGGTTCCGCTTACGAGAGCGACGTTCTCAGCAACTCGTTGAAGAGCTTCGGGTTGCCCTTGCCGCGGCTCGCCTTCATGCACTGGCCCACCAAAAAGCCGATGACCTTCTGGTTGCCGTCGCGGTACTGCTGCGCCTGCTCGGCACAGTTTGCCAGCACCTCGTCCACGATCGGCTGCAGCGCGCCGGCATCGCTCACCTGGCGCATACCGCGCTCGTCGACGATCTTGTTGGGGTCATCACCGGTCTGGGCCATGGCCTCAAACACCTCGTGCGCCTGATTGGAGCTAATGGCATCGGTCGCCAGCAGCTTGGCAAGGGCTGCCACCTGAGCCGGTGCGATGCCGGACTCGGCGAGCGACACGCCTGCGCCCTTAAGGTAGGCGATCATCTCGTTGACCAGCAGATTCGCGACCGTCTGGGCCTCCTTGCCAGCCATACCGGTAGCGGCAGCCTCAAAGAAGTCGGCAAACTCGGGGTCGCCGGCAATTTGCTCGGCGTCGGCTGCCTTAATGCCAAAGTCGGCCTAAAAACGGGCGCGCTTGGCATCGGGAAGCTCGGGAATCTCGCCACGGCAGCGATCAATGAACTCGTCGTCCAGATCGAACGGCGCCAGGTCGGGATCGGGGAACAGGCGATAATCGTCGGCCGTCTCCTTCACGCGCATGACCACGGTGCGCTTGCGGCTGGGCTCCCAGTGGCGGGTCTCCTGGTAGATGATGCCGCCTTCCTCGAGCACCTCGGCCTGGCGGCAGATCTCGTAGGCAAGGCCGTCGTGCAGGCTCTTAAACGAGTTGAGGTTCTTGAGCTCTGTCTTGATGCCCAGCTTGGTCTCGCCGCGGCGACGCAGCGACACGTTACCGTCGCAGCGCATGGAGCCCTTCTCCATGGAGCAGTCGGAAATGCCCAGCGTCACAAAGATGCGACGAAGCTTCTCCATAAACAGGCGTGCCTCCTCGGGCGTGCGCAGGTCGGGCTCGGTAACAAGCTCGATCAGCGGCGTGCCGCAGCGGTTGTAGTCGACGAGCGACTCGGCCGCGGCGGTAATGCGGCCCTCGGCACCGCCCACGTGCACCATCTTGGCGGCGTCTTCCTCCATGTGGATGCGCAGGATGCGGATGGGTACCGTGTAGGAACCGTCCTCGCGGCGCTCGGGCATCTGCAGGTTGGACGCGTCGTAGCTGGCCAGGTGGCCGGCACGCTGGTTGCCCTCGCGCATGGTCGACGTCATAGACGTGGACAGGCCCTCGGCGTTGGCAGAGGCGCTCGCCAGGCTCTGAGCCTCGGCCTCGCCAAACGCGCAGTCGGGGCGCTCGGCGGCGCCGCGACCGGTCACGTCAAGATCCAGGTGACCGTACATGGCAAAGGCGACCGGACCCTGCGTGGTCTGGAAGTTCTTGGCCATGTCGGGATAGAAGTAGTGCTTGCGGTAGAACATCGAGTGGCGCTGGATCTCGCAGTTGGTGGCGAGACCTGCCTTGACGATACTCTCGATTGCCTTCTTGTTGGGCACCGGTAGGGCGCCGGGCAGGCCCAGGCACACCGGACACACGTTGGCGTTGGGCTCGTCATCGTGGCTGAGCTTGCAGTTGCAGAACATCTTGGTGTCGAGTGCGGTGAGCTCGGTATGGATCTCCAGGCCGATCACGGCCTCCCAATCCTGCAGGACCTCGGAAAGCTCCTTCATTACAGCTCGCCTCCCTTCCCGGCAAAATCGGGCGCGACGGAAAGCGCGGGCGCACCCGTGGCGGCATCGGCAAAGCCGCGCTCCAGAGCGCGGGCAAACGTGAGCAGCTGACGGTCCTTAAAGGCAGGTCCCACCAGCTGGGCAGAAACGGGCAGCTTGCTGTCCTCGCCCAGGCCCAGCGGCACCGAGATACCACCGTTGCCGCAAATGTTGAGCGAAATGGTGTACAGGTCGGACAGATACATCTGCGTGGGGTCGCTGATCTCGCCAAACTTAAAGGCCGTGCGCGGCGAGGCGGGCATGAGGATGGTGTCCACCTTGGCATACGCGGCGTCGTAGTCCTGCGTGATAAGCGTGCGGGCCTTCTGCGCGGCGTAGTAATACTTGTCGTACACGCCCGAGCTCAGCAGGTAGGCGCCGAGCATCTGACGGCGCTTGGCCTCGGCACCAAAGCCGTGGGCGCGCGAGAGCGAGCTCTGGTCGGACAGGTTGGCGCAGCCCTCCTCCTGATAGCCATAGCGAATGCCGTCGAAGCGTGCCAGGTTGGAGAATGCCTCGGCCGGGCCGATGACATAGTAGGCGGCGATGGCGGCGTCCAGGTGCGGCAGGTCGACCTCGACCAGCTCGGCACCCTGGTTCTGCAGCTCCTGAGCGGCGCGCTGGACAGCGGCCTTGACCTCGGGCGTCAGACCCTCGGCCTCCATAAACGCGGGGATGATGCCCACGCGCTTGCCCTCGATGCTGTCATCGAGGTGCTCGGTAAAGTCGACGGCGCAGTCCTGGCTGGTGCAGTCGTACGGATCGTGGCCCGCACCGGTGAGCGCGTTCATGGCCAGCGCGACGTCCTCGACCGTGCGGCCGAAGGGGCCAACCTGGTCGAGCGACGAGCCAAAGGCCACCACGCCGTAGCGGCTCACGGCGCCGTACGTGGGCTTAAAGCCCACCACGCCGCACAGCGACGCCGGCTGGCGGATGGAGCCGCCGGTGTCCGATCCCAGCGAGAGCGCGACCTCGCCCGCAGCGACGGCGGCAGCAGAGCCGCCCGAGGAGCCGCCGGGCACGCGCTCGGTATCCCAGGGGTTGTTGGTGCGGTGGAAGGCCGAGCTCTCGGTAGAGCTACCGAAGGCGAACTCGTCCATGTTGACCTTGCCCATAGGCAGGCAGCCGGCGTCGAGCATGCGCTGAACGCAGGTGGCAGTGTAGACGCTCTGGTAGTTCTCGAGCATGCGGGAAGCGCAGGTGGTGCGCGTGCCCACGAGGTTCATGTTGTCCTTGATGGCCAGCGGCACGCCCGCGAGCGGGGGCAGCGGCTTTCCGGCGGCACGGTCGGCATCCACGCGCGCGGCGGCCTCGAGCGCAAGCTCGGACGACACCTGCAGGAATGCCTGGACCCCGCCCTCGCGCGCCTCGATGGCGGCAAGGGAGGCATGGGCCACCTCGGTAGCGGTAAAGTCGCCGGCGGCAACGCCCGCGGCGATCTGAGCGGCGGTAAGGGAATCGAAGCTCTGCACCATTACTCGCTCTCCCCCTCTCCCAAAATGGACGGCACGCGGAAGTAGCGGTCACGCGCGCTGCCGGCGTTCTCCAGCGCAACGTCGAGCGGCAGATCGCGCTCGGGTTCGCGCAGGTCGTCGCCCATCACGTTGGACAGGCTTCCGATGGGATGGAACGTGGGCTCCACGTCGGGCAAGTCATATTGCAAGACGGGCTCGAGCATCTGGACGGCGTCGTTCATGTAGGACGTCATCTGGGTGAGCTCGTCATCGGTCAGTGCGATCTTTGCGTACTCGGCGATGCCGCGCACATCTTTCTCGCTGAGTGCCATAGGCGCTCCCTTCCGCATAACAGTTAAACCGCTCTAGTATACAGGGCAACGCCGGCTTGGAGCAGGCGCTTTACCCAAATGCAGCGAAAACGTAACGAGGGTGGCGGTTGGAAGGGCGCGACCCGGCGGACCTGCAGCGAAAACCGTCCCGCCCACAACGAAAACCATCACAACATTCGATGCTTTTCGCCAAAATCGCGATTTTCGTTGAATGTTGTGATGGTTTGGAAGCCCGACCGCCACAAAGGTGTCTGTCCCCCTTGCGATGGCTCTCGCTCGATCGCTACAGCAGATGCTCCTCGATAAAGATCGCGATACCGTCTTCGTCGTTACTCGCGGTTACAAAGTCGGCGGCGGCACGGGTGGCGTCGCTGCCGTTTGCCATGGCCACGCCCACGCCGGCGTCGGCCACCATGCAGGTGTCGTTATCGGCATCGCCAAACACGCAGATGTTCTGGAGCTCCATGTCATTGAGCTCCGCCACGCGCACAAGGCCGCGCGTCTTGGACACGCGCGGGTCCATGAACTCGTAGAGGCGCTGCGTGGTTTGCAGGGCGGCTGCCTTAACGGTGTCGTCGACGAACGTCGATGCTCGCTCGATGACCTGCGGCATCACCTCGGGCGCCATGGTAAACATCACCTTGGGCTGCGGTTCGCGCAAGAACTCGGCAAAATCGACCACCATATAGGGCACACCGTCGACCTGCGACAGGTGCTCCACGCACGCGTTGGTCTCGGGAACGTAGAACACGCCGTCTCGGGGGCAAACGGGCGTTGCCGGAAGGTCCGCCATGTGTTTGCAGATGCGCGCGATGGTTTCGCCCGGCAGCGGGTAGCTCAGCTCGTTGATGCCGTGCGCGCGGTCGATGACCTCGGCGCCGCCACAGCCCACCATCACGTCTACCAGACCGTCGATGCCCCAGAGCTCATACATGGCCTCGGTCGCGTGGGCGTCGCGCCCGGTGCACAGGCCAAAGAGCACGCCACGCTCGCGCAGAGCGCGGATCGCCGCCGCAGTGCGCGGGGACACCGTGTGCTCGCTCGTGAGCAGCGTGCCGTCGATATCGCAGAACACGGCTTTGATGTTGCTGAATGTGGCGTCCATGGGGGCCTTTCTGGGTAGTGTGGCGATGTTGGATGCAATCGGAAATGGAGTACATGGTATACCAAGGCACGAGCACGGCTCGCCAAAGCAAAAACCACCACAAAGGTGCCTGTCCCCTTTGTGGTGGAAATGACGTTTGCCCAGATAAAACCTGCCAAAATAAACCTGTCCCTTTTTGGCAGGTTA
>CALGKS010000408.1 GCA_937930475.1 uncultured Collinsella sp.
GATCTCGTCAGCGAGGTCGACCATGGCCTGCGGGATGGCGAGCGCCCAGACGGTGCCGACGAACTCCTCGTCCGTGAGCCCGTTGTAGGGCCACGCGTGCAGCCCGTCGTTGAAGGTCGAGCCCGTGATGCGGACGTACTGGCCCTCCTTGAGGCCGAGGGCAGCGGGCGGCACGAGGCGGCCGTCCTCGATGCGGACGCGCCCCGTGCGCTTGTCTGCGACGAACCAGTTGCGCAGCGACAGAAGCACCTGCTCGAGCATCTCCGCGCCTATCGCTTATCGGTGATGACGGCGGCGAGCTCGGGGCTGAGGGTCTTGACGCCGCAGAGCATGTCGATGGAGACGGTGTCGGTCTTGGTCTTCTGGTCGTAGCCCTGCACGACGCGCAGGCCGAAGCCGTCGTAGGAGGTGGAGTACGCCTTGGGGGCGCCAAGCGGCATCTCGAGCTGGCGGGTCACGAGCGCGAAGGCGTTCTTGTGGAAAGCGATGGACGGCGTGTAGTTGGCCGTCTCGGCCGTGGTCTTCTGCACGTTCTGGTCGCAGTAGAAGTCGAGGCCGTACTTGCGGCCAAGCGATGCCTCCTTGAGGGCGGTGCCGTTGTCGCCGACGGCGGACGCGTTGGTGAACGCCTCGGTGTTGAGCAGGTCGGCCTCGGCCTGGGAGCCGTAGACGAAGCGGCGCTCCGTGGAGGGGGCCTTGGCGTCCACGAGGAACTTGCGGGCGGCGATGATGTCGGCCACGGCGATGGCGCCCTTGGTGTGGTCGACGCGGTTCGTGACGTCCTTCTCGAGCGCGAGCAGGTAGCCGTCGATCTTGTCGGCGAAGGCCTGCATGGCCGGGACGAGGAACTGCGCGGAGAAGTCGACGATGCCCATCGTCAGCTCCTTGGACGTGACGGCGAACGTCACGTCGAGCAGCTTGTCCATCTTGACGGGGACCTTGCCCTCCGTGGCGTCCTGCACCTCGACCTCGGTAGTGAACTCCTTGGCCTCGAAGGTGGCGGGCTTGCGGACGGTGATGGTGTCGCCCACGCCGGCGACGAACTCGGAGGAGTAGTCGCGGTGGACGAGGTTGGCCATGACGGCGTTGGTGCGCAGAACGTCCAGCGCCTCGTTGGCGATGATGTTGGGTGTAAGGATGGTGTTCGACATAGAAACCCCTTAGCCTCTCTGCTCCGCCTTGTACTTCATGTACTCGGCGGTGCTCATTTCGTTGATGTCCTTGCCGCCCTCGCCCTTGGGGGCGTGGGCCACGTCGGCGCCCTTGACGGTTGTGGTCGCGATGAAGTCGGCCCAGTCGGCCTTGATGCCCTCGGTGAGCTTGTCCGCACCCTCGATAGCGCCGTCCTTGACGGTCACGTTCTCGAGGTCGGAGACCTTGAGAACGGTCTCGATGCGCTTGGGGTCGACGCCCGCCGACTTGAGCAGCTCTCGGTACAGGCCGCGCTTCTCGGCCGCGGCTTTCTCGCCCTCGACCTTGGCCTTGTAGTCCTCTAGGTTCTTGACGGCGGCCTTGTACTTTTCCTCGTACTCGCCCGCGCCCTCGCCCTTGGCCTTGAGCGCGTCCAGCTCCTTCTTGTAGCCGTCCGCCTTGCCCGCGGCCTCCTTGAGCTCGTCGCGCTGCGCCTTGAGCGCGTCCACGCTCTCGGCGTGCTCCTCGATGATCTGGTCGATCTTCTCGTCCTCGATGCCCATTGCCTTGAGCATCTTTCGCGTGAGTGCCAACAGAATCTCCCTTGCTTCGGAATGGGCGGGTCCCAGCCTGTTGCCTCGGCAGGGCCCGCACCGCAATACCTCGCGGCAAGGGTGAGTATCCAAGCGGAGTAACGCGGCCCTACGCGCCACCCCTCAGGTGCTTCTCGAGAATCGCCCGGTACGTGTCTCCGTGGCCCGTTGCCGCCTTGCGCAGGAAGTGCTTGCCCTTCATGCGGGAGGTCCCCTCCTCGACGTATGGCGCGTACTCGACGTTGGTCCCGATGAAGCAGTCGTAGCCTTTGAGGAGGTGCGTGACGGAGTTGCGCAACCTGCCCGTGTCGACCGGGCACGTCGCCTTGGCGTAGCCCTCCGCGACGAGGCCTATCTCCTCTAGGCCCGTCTTATAGGCGCGCAGGAGGGCCTTCTCGACCTGCTCGATGTTGTTCTGCCGTATCTCGATGCACTCGGCGGTATCCAGCTTCGCAGCGTTTACGATCTCCTCGGTGATGAGGGTGCCGTGCCGGCCGTGGTCGCCGACGCCGCCGACG
>CALGKS010000409.1 GCA_937930475.1 uncultured Collinsella sp.
CTGCAGACGAGGGCCAAAAGCGACATTCTCGTAGATGGATTTGGGGAACGGGTTGGGCTGCTGAAAAATCATGCCCACGCGACGGCGAAGGTCGACCGGGTCGACGCCCTCGGCATAGATATCGTTGCCGTCGAGCGTCATGGTACCCTCGACGCGGGTGCCCTCGATAAGGTCGTTCATACGGTTGATGCAGCGCAAAAACGTCGATTTGCCGCAGCCCGAAGGACCGATAAACGAGGTGATGGCGTTTTTGGCGATGTTGAGGTCGAGCCCCGTCAGCGCATGAAAGTCACCGTACCAAAAGTTGAAATCCTTGGCCGTGATGGCCGCTTGCTCCGGCGTGGGAGCGGACTGATAGACGGACATGGGACTCCTTAACTAGCGGCGTTTGCGCGACAGATAACGCGCAAACAGGTTGAAGGCCAGAATAATCGCCATCAGCAAAAGCGCAGTGCCGTAAGCTGCGTTCATGTTGATGCCGTCATTGGCAAGCAGATAAAGGTGAACGGTCATGGGACGACCGGAATCGAGCGGCGAAATAGGCAGATTGATGGCCTGACCCATGGTGTAGAGCACCACCGCGGTCTCGCCGATGGCGCGGCCGATGGCAAGTACGATGCCGGTGGCAATGCGGCCAAAGGCAGAAGGAAGCACGATCTTGGAGACGACCTGCCACTTGGTGGCGCCCAGGCCATATGCACCCCAACGGATATAGCGCGGAACGGCGCGGATTGCCTCCTCGGTGGTACGCATGACGATGGGCAGCATCAGAAGTGCCAGTGCCAGGGCGGCCGAGACCATCGAAAGGCCCAAGCCCATGGCCTCGACAAACAAGGCGTAGCCAAAGAGGCCCATAACAATGGAGGGCACCGAGGCCAGGGCATCGGCAGCATAGCGAATAATGTCGACGACCTTGCCCTGCTTGGCGTACTCGGCCAGATAGACCGCAGCCAGGACGGCAACCGGCGTGCAGATGAGCATGGCGAGCGCCGTCACGTAGACGGTCGAGACGATCGTGGGCCAAATGCCGCCCTCGGCGTTGACGCCCTGCGGCCAGCCAAAGATAAAGTCGAGCGAGATATGCGGCAGGCCGTTGATGACCACGTAGGCGATGATGGCGATCAGCACCAGCGTGGTGATATAGGCCGCGGCGCGAAACACGCCGAGCATAATCTTGTTGGAGAGGTCCTTGTTGATGCGGCCCTTCTTGCCATGGGAAAGGGCACGCTTGATGCGCTCGCGCGACGAGGTCGTATCGACCATCGTGTCAACGGAACCGGACATAGCCTACCCCCTCTTCTTGGAAATCAGGCGGACGATACCCACCAGTGCAGCGGAGATGATAAACAAGACAACGCCCATGCCAAACAGAGCCGAGCGGTGCAGGCCCGAGGAATAACTCATGTCGAGCGCGATCTGGCTCGTGAGCGTCGAGATGGGGCTCGCAATACTGTCGGGAATAACCGGGGCGTTACCCACGACCATGAGCACGGCCATGGTCTCGCCGATGGCGCGACCCATACCCAAAACGATGGCGTCCACAATGCCCAGCTTGGCGGCCGGCAGCACGACCTTGTAGATGGTCTGCCACTTGGTGGCGCCCATGGCATAGGACGCCTCGCGAATGCCCATGGGGATGGAGTTGAGGGCATCGATGGTGAGCGTCGTGATGGTGGGGACGATCATGATGGCAAGCACGAACCACGCCGTCAGCGCGCCAAAGCCAAGACCGCCGGTCAGCTGCGCGATAAACGGACGGATGATGACCATGCCAAAGAAGCCGTAGATGATGGAGGGGATGCCCGCCAGCAGGTCGACGGCGGGGCTGATGAGCCTGCGCACGCGCTTGCTGGCAATCTCGACCAGGTACACGGCCGTGCCCACACCCAGGGGCACGCCCATGGCAAGTGCACCGACCGTCACCAGGCCAGAGCCCGCCAGCAGCGACATAATGCCGTAGTGACCCTCAGAGGGCGCCCACGTAAAGCTAAAGAAGTCCGCCAGGCCGATGTCGGTTAAGACCGGCAGCGCCGAGTACGTGGTAAAGACAAAAATCAGGATGACGGTGACGACCGCCAAGAACGCGCAGGCAAAGAAGATCCACTGCAGCGCCTTCTCCTTAAGATAGGTACTGCGCGACACCAACGCCAACTCACGCTTTTTGGGCGCCTGGGTCTCCTGCTCAATCTGGGGGGTTTCCTGTGTTTCCACGCTACTCACTCCCCTTTCCGTCGTTCGTGACGGGAATAAAGCCCGCCTCGCGAATCTGCTTGTCCATCTTTTCGGACGTCACGTAGTCGATGTAATCCTGCGCCTGCTGCGAAGGCGCCCCCTTCACAAAGAAGTAAAGGTCACGCGAGATGGGATAGCCGCCACTTGCGACCGTCTTCTCGGATGCCTCGACATGGTTGACCGAAACGGCCTTAACCGAGGTCTTGGCGTTGAGGCTCTCGACAAAACCCAGCGAGATGTAGCCAATGGCGCCACGTGAGCGGGATACGACATCGCGTACCTGGCCCGTACCCGAAAGAACAGCCGAGCGGCGATCGAACGGCGCGCCGTCCATCACGATAGTGCGGAAGGCCTCGCGCGTACCGGACGCCTCGTCGCGGTTGATAACCTGAATCTTCAGGTCCTCTCCGCCGACTTCTTTCCAGTTGGTGATCTTGCCGGCGTAAATATCGCGGAGCTGCTCGGTCGAGAGATTGTCGACCGGATTGTCGTCGTTCACGATGACTGCGATGCCGTCGTGCGCGATTACGATCGGGGTCAGGCCCAAATCCTGTTCGTCGGCATTGAGGCCACGAGAGGAGCTGGCGATATCGGCGGTGCCGGCGCTAACAGCTTCGATGCCAGCAGATGAGCCAAGGCCGGAGACGAGCACGTCGATGCCGGTCTCTTCCTTAAAGCCCTCGGCGGCAATCTCGGCAATGGGAAGGCAGGTGGTCGAGCCGGCCACGGTAATAGAAGACGTAGAAGATCCCGAGGAGCAGGCGCACAGCGTGAGCGTGAGCACTGCCGCACTCAGGACCGATGCGATCTTTCTCATAGCATCACGCCGATCGCAGCATGGCGCCCACAGGTGCCGCCCTCGTTGCGATAGGAATAAAAGCGGTCGTTCTGACGCACGGTGGAAAGTTTGGTGTCCACAATGCCATTCACATCGACACCGGCATCCACCAGCGCCTCGCGAATGGCGGCGGAAAGATCGAGCATACGGGAAGCGGTAGCATCGATGCACGTGAACTCGGCGGCAAAGCGATCCATAAGTTCTTGGGACACCTCATACTCGTCGCCCAGGATATGGGGCCCAATATAGGCAGAAATGTCCTCCGGCGTGCAGTCAGCCGCCTCGCAGAGTGCTTGGCTGGCCTTGGCGGAAATGCGCGCAATCGTGCCCTTCCAGCCAGAATGCACCACGGCAAAGCCGTTGGGAGCCACCAACACCACGGGAACGCAGTCGGCAAAGCAGAGCAGCACGGGTACCTCATGGGCCGTACAGACGATGGCATCGCAGCCCTCGGCAATCTGTTCGCGAATGTTCTCAAGATCATCGGCGCCGTTCGAGGTCACCGTCACGGCATGGTCACCATGTACTTGATTGGGCACGAGCAGATTATGCTCGCACTCGGCGGCGCCCATGGCCTCGAGTACGCGACGACGATTTTCTTGAACGGCAAAGGGGTCATCGCCTACATGCGAGCCCAGAT
>CALGKS010000410.1 GCA_937930475.1 uncultured Collinsella sp.
ATACGGCATTGCTGGCCTCAGCCATGCTGCCCGTGACCTCGGAGATGTCGCGAACGACCGCCTCAACCTCAACGAGGTTAGACGTCAGAGCATCAACGGCAGTCTTGCTCGACTTGAGGAGCGGCTCAACCTGTGCCAGCGCGGGGGTGAGCTCATCGACAGCGCCATCGAGCTTTGCCACCACGGGCTGTGCCTCGGCAAGCGTATTGTTAAGGTCGCTCACGGTCTTATCGAGCGAGTCAACGACGGTGCGAGTCTTACGCAGTGTGAGTGCAAGCTCAACGGCGGCCCACACGCCGGCAACAGCAAGCAGCAGCAGGGCGATTTGAATGGGACTCATACAAGCCTCCCAAAGGAATCGAAATACAGACGCTGTTCATGGTACCCCAAAGGGAGCGTAACATGCCAAGAGCGGATACGAGGGACAAAATCATCAGCTGCTACTTCGGTGCGTTCCCGCTGCGGTCGCGTTCACTTTGCTCAACGCGCCATTCTTCCCAACCGCGGCCGGCAGGCTGCCAAAACGCACCACGCTCCAAGCCTTCGGGCAGATAGCGCTGATCGACCCAGCCTTCGGGATAATCGTGCGGATACTTGTAGACACCATACTCATCGCTGCCTGGACGGTGGCGGTCGCGCAGGTAGCTCGGCACCTCGCGAAGACCACTGCTGTGGATATCGGCCAGCGCGGCATCGATCGACGCCTCGCAGGCATTGGACTTAGGCGCCAAGCACACATAGAGTGCGGCTTGCGCCAGGTTAATGCGACACTCGGGATAGCCAATGACCTCAGCTGATTTAAATGCAGCATGTGCCACCAACAGCGCCTGCGGATCGGCGTTTCCGACGTCCTCGGAAGCGTGGATCATGATGCGGCGAGCAATAAACTTAGGATCCTCTCCTGCATCGATCATGCGCGCGAGCCAATAAATGGTGGCATCGGGGTCGCTCCCGCGCATAGATTTAATAAACGCACTGATAATGTCGTAGTGCATGTCGCCGTTTTTGTCATACGAAAAACCACGACGAGGGTTGGCAATCTTAACGTCAACCACGGTGATGGGATAGCGCTCCCCCGCCGCCGGCGCTGGCGTTCCCTCGGTATCGGGACGCGTGACGGCAATCTCGCTCGCAAGCTCAAGCGTCGTGAGCGCCGAACGAGCATCGCCCGCGGCCAGCGTGCAGATGGACTTAACCGTATCCTCATCGGCCGAGAACTTACCGTTCAGACCCTGCGGTGCCTCGAGTGCACGCTCAATCAGCGTGGCGATATCCTCGTCCTTCAAGTGCTCAAGCTCTACCACGCGACCGCGCGAGAGCAACGCCGAGTTGACCTCGAAGTACGGATTCTCCGTCGTGGCGCCAATCATAATGACGGTACGGTTCTCAACTGCATGCAGCAAGGCATCCTGCTGAGACTTAGAGAAGCGATGAATCTCGTCGATGAAAAGAATAGTACGGCGGTCGTACGTATTCAGGCGCGTCTTGGCCTCGTCAATCACACGACGCAGGTCCTTCACGGTACCCGTCACGGCGCTGACCTCGACAAACTCGCTCTTGGTATGGTTAGCGATAATGTGGGCCAGCGTCGTTTTGCCCGTACCGGCCGGCCCATACAGAATCACACTCGACAGTACGTCATGCTCAATCGCAGCACGCAGCCACGAGCCCTTACCGACGGCCTTTTGCTGGCCTACGTACTCGTCGAGCGAGTTGGGGCGCATGCGCACCGCGAGCGGCGCATTTTTAAAGGAACGCTCGCGCGTCGAGGCAGAAAAAAGGTCGTCCATAGCCATCCCGTGCATCAATCAAAAACGTTTTCCACTAACAGTATACCGAATATATACGAACTACCGTTCGTTAATATAGGTACGATGGGGAAACTCCAGACCGGGAAATAGCTTGCTCGTCAGCTCGCAGAAATAGCCGTCCGTCATGCTCGCGATGTAATCCACCACCGCTTGATCCTTGTCGTCCTGCCAGGTATAGGTGCGATCGTAGTAGGAAAGCTGCTGCTCAATGCGCGAAATATGATGCTTAAAGATGTAAGAGGACTCGTCGCCTTCGTTTATATCCTGCAGGCAACGGTCGTAGAGCTTTTCGAATGCCTCGCGCAGCTCCGCCTCGGAATCACCCTCGATACCGCCCTTGCTGTAGATCTTCTCGTAGTTCTCGCGCTTGGCCCGGCGGATCTCCTCAAACAGGTCCTCGCTCATCTCGATACGCGGTTTGCCGTAGCTATGCTCAACGATATCGATGGAAGCGTGCCTGAGGATCCAGCTGTTATAGGCGCCGCCCCGACCATCGTCAAAAGCATCGGGCGACAGCAGGCCCGCCGCAATAGCGTCTTGGCGATCGCGCCCAACGTAGGCAAGGATATCCGAGATGCGAACCACGCAGCCCTCGAGCGTCATGGGGCGCAGGTGCTCTATTGCGCTATAACCCGTGGCGATACAGTCCTCAACCGTCTGATCGAACTGACCAAAGGATGCCATGTGTGACAGCTCAAATACGCGCTGCTCATATTCGCCGTTATGGCACAGCACGCCATCGAGCGTCTGGAGCGACACGTTGCGGCCGTACAAGGCATCGAGCACGCGGACCGACTGCACGTTATGGAAAAAGTAGCGACCCGTGCGCTCGTGATAGATATCGTTGAGAAAGCGCTCACCGGCGTGGCCAAAGGGCGTGTGTCCCAAGTCATGGCCCAGGCCAATCGCCTCGATCAGATCGCAGTTGAGCCCCAGGGCGCGACCGATATCGCGTGCAATGCGCGAGACAAGCTGCACGTGCAAACCGCGGCGCGACAGGTCATCATTGCTACGGAAGCTAAAGACCTGCGTTTTGCCTGCATAACGCGTGTACGCCGGAAGATGAAGAATCTTTTCGGTATCGCGCATAAACGCCGGACGCATAAGCGTGCCTTTGTCGGCAGCGCGATCAATACGACGAATGACCTGGTCATCGCCGCATCGATAAGGATTAACGACACCCGAGGCGCGGTCGGCGGAGATACGCTCGGCCAGCTCGGGCGACAACGCCGCGGGAATGCGGTCCATGCGCGCCTTAATGGCGGCCGTTTCTTGATTAGTTGCCATGGCATGCTCCTTAAGAAGAATGCGCAATCGGTTACAAAGTACAGCCCACGACCTCGATTATGGCAAATATCGGCACCAAAAACGGGAGCAAAGGAAGGGAGCGCGATTTTATGAAGAGGCAGGAGAGGGCAAGGGCCAGGAGCGCGACGGCAAATGCCATGATGCCGCCCAGAGGGTCGAGCGTGCAAAGCGCGAAGAGCGCCTTGACGTCCCCTATGCCAATGCCGGGAGCGTGGCGAACACGACGCCAGAGTGTCTCAGTAAGCACAAGGGCAAGGTAGACGATGACCGCAAGACCGGCGTGGTCAAGC
>CALGKS010000411.1 GCA_937930475.1 uncultured Collinsella sp.
GTGCGAACCGAATCACGCCCCAAAACCCGCGCCATGCGCCGAGATGGGGCGGGCTGTGAACCGATTCACTGCCGCGACTTGATATAATCGCAGGTAGATTGATATATGAAGGTGCCAATAATAGGCCTTATGTTAGCTTGTATGGGAGATGCGCGACCGTGAACGATTCAGCCCGTGACGCAACCAAAAAGACCGATGCCGCGACTTTGAGCACGATCGCGGACGTTGCCAAGGCGTGCGGCGTGTCAAAATCGACCGCCGCGCGCCGCCTCAAGGAGCTGGGCTTGGCCACCGTGCCCGACCCCGGCGACCGCCGCGGCCGTCAGCTGCTCCCTCCCGCATCAGCGTCGGCGCTCGCCGCGGCGCTGATGCCGTCCGACGGGCCCGCGCCCGAGGACCCCGAGGCCGTCCGCGATCTGGTCGCGGCCCAGGTCGATCCGTACCGCGACCAGATCGCCCAGCTCGAGCGCGAGAACGAGCGCCTGGCCGACCAGATCGCCGCGCGCGACGCCGCCGCGGTCGAGGCCATCGCGCAGGCGGAGCAGCGCATCGAGGACCTGAAGCGCGAGAACGCCCAGCTCCGCGAGGACCTTGCCCTGAGCCGCCGTCTCGAGGGGTTCCACTGGCCCTGGGTCCGCGACCGCATCAAGGCCCAGCACCTCTTACCGAAAAGCACTGACTAGCAGGTAGAACTTCTATCCCTAAGGGTGACTGGCGGTCCATTGAAAGCGCGGAAAATCGGAGATTTACCGCCCTTCCAACAGCCCGCACGCCCGCTTCGGCGGGGCCAAAAACGCCCATGAAAACCCTGCGGGTTTTCCACGGGCTACCCCGCCTGCGCTGCGGTTTTTCGTTTCACTTTTTGGGAGAGTTTCAAGAGGCTATCCAGGACGCGGGTGTATGAGGGGCGCGCAGCCCCTCATCAGAGCGAGCGCAGCGAGCGTGCCTGGACGATGGCCGCGCGGGTTGCCCTGGCAGGGGCGGCGGCGGGTCGGCCGGATGGATTGACCCCCCATCGGTCTCCGTGCCGATGGCTGGAAGTACGGTCACGCTGCGCGGCCTTGGCCGCGGGTCGGTGACGACTTCGTTTCTTTGGGATGCGTGGTCGGGACAGACTGCGCCCGCCCCCCCCAACCGGCACAACCGTTTCTCAGGTAAAACCCTCAACCGTCCCTTGGGTTCTTTACGTCCCGGCCTTCACGGCCTTCCTGCGCTTTCCGGGGTGCTCGCACCGCCATGTGTCACGGTGCGCCCGGGCATGAGCGCGTTTTCCAGAGATTTGTATTTTTGGACTGGGCGGACCAACCCGCCCAGCGCCCAGATACGTTGACGGGGGCCTGAGCTGCCGCTTAACCGCCACGGACATGTTGTCGAGCGTCTGCTTGGCCTTGACGCCATCGCGCCGGCACC
>CALGKS010000412.1 GCA_937930475.1 uncultured Collinsella sp.
CGATTCCGGCGCTCGGCGAATGCGCAAGCGACGTCATTAGCGGCCACGAGTGCGTGATCCACAACGGCACGGTCACGCTCGACCTGTATCCGCTGGGTTCGTCGATTATCTGTCACCACGCCGAGCAGCGCCTGCAGGAGCCGCTCGATCACGGCGCGGGCGTCGTGTGCCATATCACCTCGGTGCCGACCGACGACGGCAAGCCCGGCACGATTGGCGCGCCCACGCGTCGCTTTATCGACCATCTGGCCGCCATGGGCATGCGCTACTGGCAGGTCCTACCCGTCAACCCGACGGACTTCTTCCGCTCCCCTTACGCCGGTCCTTCTGCTTTTGCCGGCAATATCGACCTGCTGCCCGAGAGCCACGAGGAGCTTGCTGCCGATTTTGAGACCTGGAAGGCGCATGGCGGCGAGGATGCCGACCCGCTCTACACCGCGTTTAAGCATCGCAACGCCGATTGGCTCGAGAAGTACTGCGTCTACATGGCCGTCAAAAAATACTTTGAGGGCGAGTCGCGCCACGATTGGCCGGCCGATGTCGCGCGCTACAACGAGCATCTGATCGACGACAAGCGCTACCACGACGAAGCAGAGCTGCAGGCGTACATGCAGTACCGCTTTGACCTGGCCTGGTGCGAGCTCATGAACTACGCGCACAAGAAGGGTATCGAGGTTATCGGCGATATACCCATGTATGTGTCCGACGATTCGGCCGACGCGTGGAGCGAACCAGAGAACTTCTGGCTGTCCGATACCGGCAAGGCGATTGAGATTTCCGGCGCGCCGCCCGACAATTTTGCGCCCGAGGGCCAGGTGTGGGGCAACCCCACCTTCCGCTGGGATCACATGAAGGAGAACGGCTACCGCTGGTGGATGGACCGTCTGCGTCGTGCGTTCTCGCTCTACGACCGTGTACGCCTGGACCACTTCCTGGGCTTCCACTGCTACTTCAGCATTCCCGCGGGCAAGGCCTGCGCCGACGGCCGCTGGCTGGCGGGCCCGGGCAAGGATCTGTTCCAGACCGCCTACGACGAGCTGGGTCCGCTCAACTTTATTGCCGAGGATCTGGGCTATCTGACGCCCGGTGTTCGCGCCATGGCTTCGACCTGTGGCTTCCCCGGCATGGACGTGCTGGAGTTTAGCGATTACGACGTGCGCAACGGGATTCATCCCACGCCGGGCAAGATTCTGTACACCTCGACGCACGACACGTCGACGCTCGCCGGTTGGTGCACGCGCTCCTTTGCGGGCGGCGATGAGCCGAGTGGTAAGGAGTTTGCTGGCAAGCTGATGGGCGACGCACTCGCAAGCGACGCTCCCCTTGTGATGATGCCGCTGCAGGATGTGCTGGGCTTGGGCGACGATGCACGCATGAACGTACCGGGTGTCGCCACGGGCAACTGGACTTGGCAGGCCGATGAGGCTGATATCGAGGCGGCTGAGGATAAAACTGCACAGCTCCTGCGCAACACCCATAGATTCTGGGGCGAAGCGTGATAAAACCCCCGATATAGGGTACAGTTACAGACGTTTGAATTTATGCGGGCAGAGCGATCTGCCCGCTTTGTGCTGAAAAGGAAGTATTATGGCGCGCTACGATTACAAGTGCTCGAGCTGCGGCAACGTGTTTGAGGTTGAGCATCCCATGTCCGAGACCCCCGAGGTCGTGTGCCCAAGCTGCGGCGCTCCGGCCGCCAAGACGTTCTCGGCCAGCGGCATCAAGTTTGAGGGCAGCGGCTTCTACAACACCGACCAGCGCAGCGGTGCTTCCAGCACCAGCGCCACCAACGGCTGCTGCGCCAACTGCCCGCATAACCACTAGAGACAAGCGGTCCTGCCACCCAGGTTCCCTGATGAGTTGCGGTGAAATAGGGATTGTTTTGCGGGTAGATGCCGCTATTCAATCCCTATTTCACCGCAACTTTTCTATAGTTCGGATTTCGGACTGATGCTAAGTTTGCAACATTTCAAAACTCTACCGGATTACGGGGCTGAATTGACAACCTCTATCCATTCCAGTAATTTGCAAATTTCAACAAGCCATCTACCTGCGGTTTTATTTAGGCAATTTTTGCTGTGGTCGGGCATCACCAATCTAGCCCCGTAATCCGCCCTACTTTTGATAACAGGAAGCATGAGACGGGGCTATTTTCCCACTCTTTACCGCTATTGTGATCTCCACTCGCACGACCTTCTGAGTTGCGGTGAAATAAGGACTATTTGGCGGACAGAAGCCGCTATTCGATCCCTATTTCACCGCAACTTAGTAGCTACTCGTGGACCAGGCGGGCGCAGAAGTGGCCGTCGTAGGAATCTGCGTTTACGGGGACGCTCTGGAATAGCCCACGGTCGTTTTGGCGTACGGAAACGAGCTTCTTGGCCTGGGCAAACTCGGGGAGCTGTAGGATCTGGGCTTCGGATAGCGGCGCCACGGTAAAGCCGGCGCCCTCGGGAGAGGCCAAGAAGGCATCCACGACCTGCGTGTTCTCTTCATCAAAAACCGAGCAGGTGGCATAGATAAGCTCACCGCCGGCAGCCACGCGCGCGGCTGCTTCCTTGAGCATCGTCAGCTGCAGGCGGGGCAGCTCAGTCGTAACGTCGTTCTCGGTCAGACGCCACGGAATCTCGGGATGACGGCGCATGGTGCCGGTGCCAGAGCACGGCGCATCGATAAACACCGTGTCGAACAGGGCAGGCTCGCCGAGCATCGCGTCAAAGGACGTGAGCACCTCATTGAGCTCGCAGGCATCGCCCGACACCGTGCGAGCACCCGTAATACCCGCCTTATGCAGGCGTGCGAGATTCTGATCACATTTACGATCATGCAGGTCGAGCGCGGTATGCTGGCGTTCGTACCCGGCACGTTTGGCCTGGCACATCATCACATAGGTCTTGGTACCGCGACCGGCGCCAATCTCCAGACAACGACCGGGACGTGTCGCGGCAGTAGCGATAAGCTGGGCGTTAAGGTCCGAGGCGACCGCAGCCGCACGCTCAAACACGCCCGATGCAACCGTGACCTGCGCATCGACCGGAGCATGGC
The DNA here is from genome assembly GCA_937930475.1 of uncultured Collinsella sp. Classification (GTDB taxonomy): domain Bacteria; phylum Actinomycetota; class Coriobacteriia; order Coriobacteriales; family Coriobacteriaceae; genus Collinsella. The sequence continues at coordinate 3,046 of CALGKS010000412.1, forward strand.
AGCCCGGGAAGACAGGCGCAACGAGCTGCGAGATATACGGATCGGCCTTGGTTGCAAAGGCGTTCTCATGCAGGGCCAGCGGCGCAGGCGCCAGATTGCCGGCAAAGTTGAGCGCGCCCTCGGGCGTATCGAACGAGGCCATAATACGAGCGCACAGCCAGCGAGGAAGACCCATCAAACGCGAAAGGCGAACCAGGCGGCGCTCGGACTCATCCACGTCGGATGCCGTGGCAAAGTCCTCAACGTTGTCCGCAACCTTGTGCAGTACCGCGTTAGCCAGGCCCGCGGCAGACTTAGCACCGCTGCGCACCAGCTCAACACCCTGGCTCACGGCAACGCGGCCCGGCGTATGCAGATAGAGCATCTCGAAGGCCGAGATGCGAAGCGCCGTGCGAACGCGCGGCGCGACCTTTTTGGGCTTATCCAAAAACTGATCGAGCAGATCATCCAAAATGCCCTGCGTGGCGGCAACACCGAGCGCCAAACGCGCGGCAAAAGCGGAATCGCGCTGGTCAATGGCCTTGGCGGAAGCACGGGAAGACAACACGTCGCGTGCGTACATACCGCGACGATCGGCCTCCATCAGCACATCGAGCGCAAGCTTGCGCGCGGGAGACAACTTGCTCATGACAGTACACCCCACGAAAGTTCGGCACCCTGCAGGCCGGCAGCCCAGGCAGAAGCAGCCATGGCACGCTTGCCATCGGGCTTAACCTCAAGCAATTCAACCGCGCCATCGGAAAGGCCCAGGTAAACACGCTTGCTCTTGACGGCAACAGCGCCCTCGCCAAGCGACACATCAGCCGGCGCAGCATCGAGCACGCGAACCGTCTTGTCGGCAATCACACAACGGGCAGGCGCGGTATCGGACGAAGCGAGCACATGACGCACGCAATCGAGCGCCGCCATCTGCGGATCCAGACGCATCTCCTGCTTGGAAATCTTGGCAGCATGAGTGACGAGTGACTCATCCTGCTCAGTCCAAACAGCCGAGCCATCGGCAAGCGAGGGAAGCGTATCGGCAAGCAACTTGCCACCAAGCTCACCAAGCTCCATGGTCAGCGCCTCGGCATGCTTACCGACAACCGACGTAGACGCCTGGGCGCAATAAGCGCCCGTATCCACGCCATGCCCAATACGCATAATGGAAACGCCAGCAACCTCATCACCAGCAAGAATGGCACGCTGAATGGGGGCAGCGCCACGCCAACGAGGCAGCAGCGA
>CALGKS010000413.1 GCA_937930475.1 uncultured Collinsella sp.
AGAAGGCCGAGTACATGAGCCTGATTCTTTCGACTGTGACCGGCGTCTCGGCAGGACTGCAAAACACGGGGTAATAGATAGCCCTGTGGCTCTCACCGGACCCCGATGGGTTTCCCTCTGAGCGCGTCCTCGCACTTGAAGCCCCCTTATCCTGCTCCTTCGGAGCTACGGATAAGGGGGCTTCGTGCTGCGGAATGCGCTCAGAGGGAAACCCATCGGGGTCCTTCGTCCTCGGTCTTCTGCGGATTACGGGCTGAGGGAAGAATGGTGCGCTTCGCGCGTTTTGGATGGGGTCTGTCCCGGCGGCGCGTGCGGCGCTTTCGCGCCTAGCGCCTTATCGGTCGGGATTGAGATGCTTTTGGCGCTTCGCGCATTACGACTGCGGCGGCCGCGGCTTTTTTGGCTCGCGGCCATTTTTTGTACCGCTTAAATGTGAACGTTCTGTTAATGGGTTGGTGGGTGGTTGGTTGATATCGGTAAGCGGCGTATCCTTCCTACGGTTTATCTAGTGTGTTAGATGAAAGGAAGAGGGCGCTCGTCGTTGTTTGAATGTGAATTGCCGTTTGACCATAAGACGTTGCATCTGGAGCTCGAGGATAAGAACTTCGCGGGTGTGATGGAAGGTCATCAAAACGAGTTTGAGACTACAAAAACGCAGCAAGAGCTTGTAGAAGAGTCGCTTGCTAATCCTTATGGCTCGCCTTCGCTCGAGGAGCTTTGTGCTGGCAAGAAGGACATCGTCATCATTAGCTCCGACCATACGCGTCCGGTTCCTTCGCGTGTGACAATGCCTATTCTGCTGCATCACATTCATGCTGCTGCGCCTGAGGCCCGCGTTCGTATTCTGGTTGCGACTGGCATGCACCGCCCCTCGACGCACGAGGAACTCGTCAACAAGTATGGCGAGGAGATCGTTGCCAACGAGGAAATCGTCATGCATGTCGCAACTGACGACAGCATGATGAAGAAGATCGGCACCCTGCCTTCTGGTGGCGAGTGCATCATCAACAAGATCGCTGCCGATTGCGACCTGCTGCTTGCCGAGGGCTTTATTGAGCCGCACTTCTTTGCCGGCTTCTCTGGCAGCCGTAAATCCGTGCTACCCGGTGTCGCCAGCTACAAGACCATCATGTACAACCACAACGGTCAGTTTGTGAACGATTCCCATTCGCGTGCCGGCAACCTGTGCCATAACCATGTGAGCGAGGACATGTTCGCCGCTGCCGAGATGGCCCATCTTGCCTTTGTGCTCAACGTGGTGCTGAACGGCAAGCACGAGGTCATCGGTTCCTTTGCCGGCGATATCCACAAGGCCCACGAGGCTGGCTGCGAGTTCGTAAAGAGCCTTGCCGGCGTTGAACCCGTCGAGTGCGAGATCGCCATCACCACCAACGGCGGCTACCCGCTCGATCAGAACATCTATCAGGCCGTGAAGGGCATGTGTGCAGCCGAGGCCACGCTTCCCGAGGGTGGCGTGATTATCGACGTTGCCGGTTGTGCCGACGGTCACGGTGGCGAGGGCTTCTATCACAACATCGCCGACAACGATCCGGCAGAGTTTGAGCGTGCCTGCATCGATCGTCCCAAGGACGAGACCCTGCCCGATCAGTGGACGAGCCAGATTTTCGCCCGCATCCTGGCACATCACCCTGTGATCATGGTCACCGACCTGTGCGATCACCAGATGATCAAGGATATGCACATGACGCCGGTCAACACCCTCGAGGAGGCGCTCAAGCTCGCCTTTGAGATGATGGGTGCCGATGCCAAGGTGGCCGTCATTCCCGATGGCCTGGGCGTTGTTGTCGCTCAGCACTAGCGCACGGCCTAAACGAATCGTTTATAACCGACAAGAAAGATAAGGTTTTATGCTTACCAAACTCCTCTGCGAATTCGGCGCAACGGCCCTCATGATCATCTTTGGCGTGGGCGTGCACTGCGATACCGTGCTTAAGGGCACCAAGTATCAGGGCTCCGGCCACATGTTTGCCATCACCACTTGGTCTTTTGGCATCTCGGTCTGCCTGTTTGTCTTTGGCGGTGCCGTGTGCATGAACCCGGCTATGGTGCTTGCCCAGTGCATCGTAGGCCTGGTGCCGTGGAGCAGCTGCATCCCCTTCATGATTGCCGATATGCTCGGCGGCTTTGTGGGCGCCGTAATCGCGTGGTTGATGTATGCCGATGAGTTCAAGGCTTCCGATGGTGTCGTCGACCCCATTGCCCAGCGCAACATCTTCTCGACCAACCCCACCACCGAGGGTACGAACTACGCCCGTAACTTCTTCTGCGAGGCTATCTGCACCTTTGTGTTCATCAGCGCCATCCTTGCTGCCGCTAACCGCGCCGGCGAGAACGTTCTGATGCTTGCTATCTGCGTCGGTCTGATCGTTTGGGCCGTTGGCATGGGCATGGGCGGCATCACCGGCTTCGCCATGAACCAGGCTCGTGACCTTGGTCCTCGCATGGCCTATCAGGTGCTGCCGATCAAGAACAAGGCTGACAACAACTGGAAGTACGGCCTGCTTGTTCCTGGCATCGCTCCGTTTGTCGGTGCCGCTCTGGCCGCGCTGTTTGTGCATGGTTTCTTGGGCATGTTCTAGTCCGAGGCTACATAGGTTGTCCTCCGTCCGCATGGGGTAACTTCCCAGCGCGTCCTCGGACATGAAAGAACCCCCGCTGCGCACTTCGTGCGGCGGGGGTTCTTTCGTCCTGCGGAGTGCGCTGGGAAGTTACCCCATGCGGACGGCTGCGGGATCTTTGTTGCACTCGTGCAAGCAACCCTACATATATATCTGAATTTGGATGGGAGGGGCTTGTTGCTGGTGGGGGCGTTGGGCTGCTGTTGGCACTTTGGGATGGGTTGTGCTTTTGGCTGGGCGGGGCTTTGGGACGGAGTTTTTACTTTGGGGCGGAGTGGTTGCTTAGTTGAAGAGGGGTTGTATGGCTGTTAGGTAGTCTTTGGCTACGTCGGCTTTGTTTGCTTCGAAGTTGTGCCAGGCCCACCATTGGACTGTTCCTACGAAACTTGAGGCTATGTGGTGTAGTAGAAAGCTGCGGTCCATGGTGGCGGCGGGGCCGTTTGGATCGGTGGGGACGGTTTCGGCTGCTCGTGACATGATGGTCTTGCGTAAGCAGTCGGCGAAGACGCGTGAGCCGGCTCCTGCTACCAGCGCTCGGACGCCCTGGCGACGTTCCCAGAGGTTGTTGAGGATATGCTCGACCTGTACGAGCGGGTCGTCGAGTGGCGTGCCATCGTCGTCGAGGGCGTGGGTGCAGATATCGCTTACGAGCTCGGCGAGTAGGTCGTCTTTGCTTTTAAAGAGGCCGTAGAACGTCGCGCGGCCCACTTGGGCACGCGCGATGATGTCGCCGACGGTGATCTTTCCGTAGTCCTCCTCGCGCAGGAGCTCGGAAAACGCTGTGACAATAGCTGCGCGGCTTTTGGTTTTGCGGGCATCCATTCTTACGCGTCCGCGTGGACGAGCAGACAACGGAGCGTGCCAGAGCAGCCCTCATAGGGGCGCTTGCCTGCGCCGTAGCCAACGGCTTCGATGCGATAACGGGCCGGAAGATGCTCGGACGTGCGCAGTGCGGCGACGACGGCGGCGCCTGTGGGCGTCACGAGCTCGCCGGCGACCGGTGCGGGCGTGAGAGCGATGTTGCCTGCCTGACACAGGTTGACGACGGCGGGTACCGGGATAGGCATGAGGCCGTGGGCGCAGCGGATAGTGCCATGGCCCTCGGAGAGCGACTCGACCACAATGTCCTCGATGCCCAGGTCATCGAGACAGATGGCGACCGAGCAGACGTCGACGATGGAATCGATGGCGCCGACCTCGTGGAACATGACGGTCTCGGGCGTTTTGCCGTGCGCCTTGGCCTCGGCGGCGGCGAGCACGGTAAAGATGGCGAGCGCGCGACGCTTGGCGCCATCGCTTAGCTGCGAGCCGTCGATAATCTCGGTGACGTCGGCCAGGGAACGGTGATGATGGGCGTGGTGGTGACCGTTGTGGTCGTGGGCATGCTCATGCGTGTGTTCGTGGCAGTGGACATGCTCGTCCTCGTGATGATGCTCATGCTCGCTATGGTCGTGATGATGGTGATGAACGTGCTCGTGCATGTGCTCGGCAGCAGCTTCATTGCCATAAAGCCAGGCCATGTCGTGATCGTGATTCTCGAGCTCGCTGGTAAGCTGAACGTCAAAATCGCAGGCATCGATGCCGTGCTTGTTCACGCGCGTCACGGCAATCTCAAAGCCGTCGACCGGCAGCGTGGCGAGCTGCTCGCGCAGGTGCTCCTCGCTGGCGCCCAGATCGAGTAGTGCCGCGACGGTCATGTCGCCGCTGATGCCCGAGGTGCCGTCGATGACAAGCGTGTGCTGATGGTTGGACATGAAATGCTCCTTAGCGGGCGCGGGGCGTGCCGGCGCTCAGATGGTTGATAAGACTTGCCTGGTAGGCGGCTCCAAAGCCGTTGTCGATATTGACGACCGAGACGCCGCTCGCGCAGGAATTGAGCATGGCGAGCAGTGCTGCCACGCCGCCAAAGCTCGCGCCGTAACCCACGCTCGTGGGGACGGCGATGACCGGGCAGCTTACAAGGCCGCCGATGACGCTCGCCAGGGCACCCTCCATGCCGGCGATGGCGATGACCACCTGGGCTTGGGCAAGTTCCTCGGCATGTGCGAGCAGGCGGTGCAGGCCGGCGACGCCCACGTCGTAAAGGCGATCGACTTCGTTGCCATAGAATTCGGCCGTCAGTGCGGCCTCTTCGGCGACGGGTAAGTCGCTCGTACCGGCACAGGCCACGACGATGCGTCCGTTGCCGGTGGGGGAGGGCATGCCGCCCACCAGGGCGAGCTGTGCGTTCGGGACATACCCAAGGTTGATGTCGTCGGCGAGAAGCTCCGTGGTGCGCGCTGCCTTATCGGCATCGAGGCGCGTGACCAGGACGTGCTCCTGGCCTGCGTCGCGTAGCGCTTCGATAATGGCGGCAATCTGCTCGGCGGTTTTACCGGCGCCGTAGATAACCTCGCCGGCTCCCTGGCGCACCCCGCGCGAAAGATCGAGCTGTGCAAAGCCCAGATCGGCGGTCGGCGCCGTCTGGATGCGTGTGAGGGCATCGGCCGGTGCAACGCTTCCGTCTGCCACGTCACTTAGCAATTGCTCAAGATCACGTTTGTCCATATAAGTTCCCTTCGACGCTGAGAATTTTAGCACGCAAAGGGTTGTTTCCGAACATTAGAGCAAAATTGTTCGGAAATCTGACATGTCAGATTAGATGAAGTTGTGAGGCAAACTGACTAGTCGCGCAGAATGATGTCCATGGCGAGCATCAGGTTGCGCTCATCGATGGCAAATGGGGCCGCCTCGCGCGTCTTTGGCTTGGCGCAAAACGCGATGCCGGTGCCCGCGGCCTGAATCATGGGGATGTCGTTAGCGCCATCGCCGATCGCCACGGTGTGAGCCATGTCGACACCGCACTCAACCGCCCAATCCAGCAGTTGGATGAGCTTGGACTCCTTGGTCACGATGTCGGCCGCCAGCTTGCCGGTGAGCTTGCCGTCAACGACCTCCAGGCGGTTGGCCAGACAAAAGTCGATACCCGCGGCGGTCACGATCTTATCGGCGACCTCGTGGAAGCCACCACTCACCACGCCGACCTTCCAGCCCTTGCTATGCGCCGAACGCACGAGCTCCAGCGCACCGGGGGTAAACGTTACGCGCTCAAAGGCGCGCTCGAACACGCTCTCGTCCAAACCCGCAAGCAGCCCCACGCGCTCCTCGAGCGCCTGCTTAAAGTCCAACTCGCCACGCATGGCGCGCTCGGTGATCTGCGCCACCTGCTCGCCCACGCCGGCCTCCTCGCCCAACAGGTCGATGACCTCTTGGTTGATGAGGGTGGAGTCGATATCCATAACAATGAGGCGTGCAGTCATGACGGGCCTTTCCAAGTGCTGTTTTATTGGGGCATATTGTCGCACGTGACGCGTACGGGCGGGTGCCGCAGTGCGTCAATTGTTTCGTCTCCGTCAAGTCTTTGGGCAGGAGCCACTTTTTCGCGGTACATCGGCGCAGGTGCGATAAGATAGAACGCCATGTCTGGCTGCGCGGTTTACGCAGGCCGGGCAAATCTGTACGACGCCGCCCGGAACGACACGGGGCGGCACAGATCCATAAAGGAGGATCACTGGTATGAGCCAGACCCGTCCCATCGACGAGCATTCCATGCACACCCGTACCTGCGGCGAGCTTCGCAGCGAGAACGTGGGCGAAGAGGTCACCCTCACCGGTTGGGTGAGCCGTCGCCGCGACCACGGTGGCCTTATCTT
>CALGKS010000414.1 GCA_937930475.1 uncultured Collinsella sp.
GGCCCGCAGATTGAGCTTGAAGTTATGACCGAACATGCGCCCGCAAACGTCGCGAGCTGCTTTGCGGCGGTCCTGCGCGAGGCGCTCTCCAACACCATGCACCACGCTTGCGCCCAGACCGTCACTGTACGATGCATGGAGCATCCGTCGTTTTACCAGCTCATTGTTAGCGACGATGGCGCGGGCGGGGTTCGAGCAAGCGGCCGCGGCGTCGCAGAAGGCATGGGGCTCGGCTCCATGCGCGAGCGCGTCGAGGCGCTTGGCGGCACCTTCACCGCCGGCCCGCGCGCCGGCTCCCCCGGCTGGCGCGTGTTTGCCACCGTTCCCAAACAGCAAGGAGATGAGGACCGATGAGGCTCATCGTTGTCGACGACGACCGCTTGGTGGTCGATTCGCTCAAGATTATCCTGGGCGCCCAGCCGCAGATCGAGGTAGTTGGCACCGGCGCCAACGGCAACGATGCGGTGGCGCTCTACGCCGAGCACGCACCCGATATCGCACTGCTCGACATTCAGATGCCGGGGCGCGACGGCCTTTCGGCGGCGCGCGAGATCCTTGAGCGCGACCCTGCGGCACGCGTGGTGTTTCTGACGACATTCTCGGATGACGAGTACATTGTGTCGGCGCTCAAACTGGGCGCCCGCGGCTATCTGATCAAAACCGATGTCGCCGCCATCCCGCCGGCGTTGGCGCAGGTCATGGACGGCAAACGTGTGCTCGAGGGTAAGGCGATCGAGGACATCGATTTTGACGGAACGGGCATCGCGACGGGCACGCCCCGCCGGCCCGCGGCCTTTGCCAGCCTGACCGACCGCGAGTTCGAAGTCGCCGAGCTCATCGCCCGCGGCCTCGACAACAAAGAGATTGCCGCCACCGCCTATATGGGCGAAGGCACCGTGCGCAACCACATCAGCTCGATCCTTGCCAAAATGGGCCTGCGCAACCGCACGCAGATCGCCATCGCCTACCTGCGAGGCTAATTTCCCAACGGCCGACCACCCCGGCATAGCAAAATGGCTGTTACCGATTTAACGCCATTTCAAAACTATGCCGGTTTACGGGGCTAAAGTCGGGACCCTCATCCATACCTTCATTTTTTGAAAAACGGCAGGCTATCTACCTGCGGTTTTGTTTTTGCGATTTTCTGTATGGTCGGAGGTTCGCTATCCAGCCCCGTAAACCGGCATAGTTTTGTTAGCGGCAGCCTAACCGCGCGTTTAAGCGCGGGGCCGGTGGGGCATTTTTGCCCCACCGGCCCCCATTCCAGCGCTATACCAGCCCCATTCCAGAGCTATTCCGACTTGGTTTCTACCGTGGGAGTCTTGTCCGCCGCAACCGGAGTACGGGCGGTGTCCATGCTCAGGCAGTGCTTGGGGCAGCTTTCGATACACTCGCCGCACACCACGCAGGCATACGGATCGATCGACCAGGTACCGCCTTTACGATCGACCGCGAGCGCGCCCGCCGGGCAACGCCGTGCGCACATGCCGCAGCAAATGCACACGTCCATGTCATTGACGATATGCCCGCGCAAGCGCTCGGGCGCCGCCAGCTTCTCCTGCGGATAGCACACCGTGACCGGCCGCTTGACCATAGAACCCAAGGCCGTCTTGGCAAATGTCAGCAAACTCATGCCGCGCCTACCTTTCCGTGCAGCTAATGCAGGGGTCGATGGTCAGGATAATCATGGGCACGTTGGCAAGGAGCACGCCCTGCAGCGCATGCGTCAGACCCGCCAGATTCTGCGACGTCGGCGTGCGCACGCGAAAACGGTCCAGGTTCTTGGTGCCGTTGCCGCGCACATAGTAATACGCCTCGCCGCGCGGCTGCTCAATCACAACCTCGCCGCGCGCGCCGTCGGCCGGCGTAAGCTTGGTGCGCCCGCCGATACCGTCGTGCGGAATCTTGCCCACAAGCTCCTTAATGATGTCCATGGCCTGCGTGACCTCGGCGCAACGCACCTGGCAGCGGGCATAGCAGTCGCCGTCGGTCGCCACGATGGGCTCAAACGCGGCCAGATCCGCATAGGCACCGTCGCCAAACATGCGCACGTCGTAGTCCACGCCCGAGGCGCGACCGAACGGGCCGACCATCGAAAGCTCCAGCGCGTCCTTCTTGCTGATCACGCCCACGCCATGCAGGCGCTCGCCGCAGCTATTGTCGTCCAAAAACGTATGCACCAGGGCCTCGTAGTCGGGACGCATGGCATCGAGCGTCTGGACAATACCCGCCAGCTCGGAGTCCTCGATGTCGTGCTTAAGGCCGCCGATCTCGTTAATCGAAAGGATCACGCGGCCGCCGCAGGTGCTCTCGAAGATCTTGAGAATCTGCTCGCGCAGGGTCCACGAACGATAGAACAGCGCCTCGAAGCCAAAGGCATCGGCGAGCAGGCCCAACCACAGCAGATGCGAGTGGATGCGCGAAAGCTCGTGCAAAATGGTGCGGATATACTGCACGCGGCCGGGCACCTCGATGTCGAGCATGCGCTCGCAGGCGCTGGCATAGCCGCAGCTGTGGCCCACGGCGCAGATGCCGCAGATGCGCTCGGCGATGTAGCCAAACTGATGCATGTCGCGCTTTTCGGTGAGTTTCTCGAGCCCGCGGTGCACAAAGCCGATCTGCGGAATTGCCTCGATGACGCGGTCGTCCTCGATCACCAGGTCCAGATGAAGCGGCTCGGGCAGCACCGGGTGTTGCGGGCCAAACGGAATAACGGAGCGATGTGCCATGGACCTTACGCCTCCTTTTTCTGCTTGTCGCGGGCGGCCTTGGCGGCAAGCGCCGCGCGGACCTTGGCCGCTTTCTCGGGATCCATGGCGGCGAGCTTTGCTTCCAGCTCGGCGGCTTTGAGCGCGGCCTTGGCAGCGGCATCGTCATGCTGAGCATTGGAGCCGGCAGCCGCAGCGGGCTGAGCGACGGCAGCGCCCGCAGCATCGCCAGCGCCCGCAGCGCCCTCCCC
>CALGKS010000415.1 GCA_937930475.1 uncultured Collinsella sp.
CGCATCCAGTAACGCATCCATCGCCGGGTCGGCCGCAAGCCACGGGCACCGCGCATCCCGCGCAAACGCCCCGCGCCACGGGCGCCGCGCGCCCCGCACCCCGCCCTCACACGATGAAGCATGCGTAGAAAATCGCCCGCCGTGCCATTAAGGTGCGGCGGGCGCTTGTATACCAAGGCAACCTGCCTATAATGATGCAAGTCAAAAACGCCGAGCGCATCGCACGCACTTGCATCAGGCATCCGAGAGGAGAAAACATACCCATGAAGGCACTCTACAATGACGGTTCGGTGGCCGAGCTCCCGCAGGACGAGGTCGCGCACGTCATCCGCCACTCCGCCGCGCACATCATGGCGCAGGCCATCAAGCGCCTGTACCCCGAGGCCGACTTTGCCTACGGCCCCGCGACCGACAACGGCTTTTACTACGACGTCGACCTGCCCGAGGGCGTTAAGATCAGCGAGGACGATTTCCCCGCGATCGAGGCCGAGATGAAGAAGATCGTCAAGGAGAACCTCAAGTTCACCGTCTTTGAGAAGCCCCGCGCCGAGGCCATCGCCCTTATGGAGGAGCGTGGCGAGAAGTACAAGGTCGAGCACATCGGCGACCTGGACGACGACGCCCGCATCACCTTCTACCAGCAGGGCGACTACATCGACATGTGCGTCGGCCCCCATATCTGCTATACCAAGGCTCTGAAGGCCTTTAAGCTCACCGGTGTCTCGGGCGCCTACTGGAAGGGCGACAAGGACAACAAGATGCTCACCCGCATCAACGGTGTCGCCTTTGCCACCAAGGAAGAGCTCGACGAGCACATGCACATGCTGGAGGAGGCCAAGAAGCGCGACCACCGCAAGATCGGCCGCGAGATGGACCTCTTTATGATGCGCGACGAGGCCCCCGGTTTCCCGTTCTTCCTGCCCAACGGCATGATCCTTAAGAACACGCTGCTGGACTACTGGCGCGAGATTCACCACAAGGCCGGCTACGTGGAGATTTCCACGCCGCTCATCATGAACAAGCAGCTGTGGAAGACCTCGGGCCACTGGGACCACTACAAGGACAACATGTACTCCACCGTCATCGACGACGAAGAGTACTGCATTAAGCCCATGAACTGCCCGGGCGGCGTGCTGGTGTACGCCTCCAAGCCGCACTCCTATCGCGAGCTGCCCATCCGCGCCGGCGAGATTGGCCTGGTGCACCGCCACGAGCTGCGCGGCGCCCTGCATGGCCTGTTCCGCGTGCGCTGCTTTAACCAGGACGACGCCCACCTGTTTGTGCGTCCCGACCAGCTGACCGACGAGATCGTGGGCGTGGTCAACCTCATCGACTCCGTGTACCAGAAGTTTGGCTTTAAGTACCACGTTGAACTTTCCACCCGACCCGAGGACTCCATGGGTTCGGACGAGGACTGGGCTCGCGCCGAGGATGGCCTGCGCACCGCTCTGGAGCAGCTGCACATGGACTACGAGGTCAACGAGGGCGACGGCGCCTTCTACGGCCCCAAGATCGACTTCCATCTGGAGGACTCGCTCGGTCGTACCTGGCAGTGCGGTACCGTCCAGCTCGACTTCCAGATGCCGCTCAACTTTGATCTGGAGTACGTGGACGCCGACGGCACCAAGAAGCGCCCCATCATGCTGCATCGCGTGTGCTTCGGCTCCATCGAGCGCTTCATCGGCATTCTGATTGAGCACTTTGCGGGCAAGTTCCCTACCTGGCTGGCTCCCGTGCAGGTCAAGGCTCTGCCCGTGTCCGAGAAGAGCCGCGACTACGCCCACGAGGTGTGCGCCAAGCTGGAGCAGGCCGGCATTCGCGTGGTCTGCGACGACCGCGACGAGAAGATCGGCTACAAGATCCGCGAGGCCCGCAGCATCGACCGCGTGCCCTACATGCTCATCCTGGGCGAGAAGGAGGTCGAGGCCGGCAACATCTCCGTCCGCGATCGCTCCAACGAGACCGTTCAGATGAGCGTTGACGAGTTTGTGGCCAAGGTGCTCGAGGAGATCAAGACTCGCGCTTAGCACAAACAATTCAAGAATTAACAAAGGCGATCGTCCATATTGGGCGGTCGCCTTTTTTGTTAGATATAGAAGAAAAGCCGCTGGTTAGAGCGGCTTTTTTGTTGTGCAAAAAGGTACAGGTTTTTGTATCTTTCGACGGGCTTCATTATACGAGTAAACTGCTCGCGTTTTCCCAGATTGCACAAAATGCGCCGCGAATGGGTGCATCTCCATACCCCTCTACAAAAACCTGTACTTTTGCGACTGCGCCTAGCTGCGAGCGAGAAGCCTGTTCTTAACGCCCCTGCGTCCGCGTGCGTCGCGGAGCTGGAGAAGGGGGGCGAGAACATGGAACAGACGATGCGGCGCCAAGAGCAGCTGCCGGGTGCCTTTAGCGGCGCCACCACCAACAGCCAGCACGGCCGCGTGCGCTGGTATCTGGTCCATACCCCCAACGGTAAAGAGCGCGAGACCTGCGAAAAGGTCCGCCGCATTATCCCGCACGAGCTGATGCAGGACGCTTTTGTGATGCAAAAGGAGTTCTGGTTTAAGCGGGACGGCGCCTGGTCGCTCCAAACCAAACCTATGTACAAGGAATACTTCTTCGTCGCCACGCGCGATGCTGCCCTGCTCGATAAGGCTTTGGCCCAGTTGAGCTTTGGCTGCCGCATTGCTGGCAGCAAGGAGCGGGCCTATGCACCCATGCCGGACGATGCGCAGGACTGGTACCGCAGCGTGCTCGACGACGACGGCGTGGTGCGCAACAGTGTGGCCCGCATAGAAGACGGCGTGCTGCATATAGAGCAAGGGCCCTTGGTGGGGCAAGAGGCCCGTGTAAAGAAGATCGACCGTCATAAGCGCTGGTGCCTGGTGGACGTGGGCGAAGGCGACTCCGCTTTTAGGGAGCTGCTTCCGTTGGACGTGCCCAGTAAGACGTAAGGGGACGTCGCACTGGCAATTCGTTCGCATTTTGAATTAATCGATGGGGGGATTCCTGGGGTCAGGGACGTGGATTTGAACTTGACTAGTAAAGAGATAGCTGAATGCGGTACTTCAATGGGGGAGTCGCTGGCCGTTCAGGAGATACAACCGAGCGGTACGTTGTCTTACCGTTTTTTAAAGAGGTTGTTTGATTTTGTTTTCAGCCTTTGTGTGAGCGTGGTGCTGTTCGTTCCCGTTGTCGTTGTGTGCGTACTTATCTGTCTCGAGTCTTCGGGTAGTCCTGTGTATGCCCAGGAGCGCGTTGGCAAGGGAGGAAAGATCATCAAGATCCTTAAGCTTCGCAGTATGGTCGCCGATGCTGGCGATGTACAGAAGTATCTGAGCTCTGAGCAGCTACATCAGTGGGAAGTCGAGCGCAAGGTTGATGATGATCCTCGCATAACCAAGGTTGGCCAGTTCATTCGCAAGTGCTCTATTGATGAAATGCCGCAGTTCCTGAACGTGCTGAACGGCGATCTTTCCGTCATCGGACCGCGTCCCATTACAAGAGACGAACTTGAGCAGCACTTTTCCGATGAGGAAAAGGCCGAGTTGCTTTCTGTCCAGCCCGGCATTACGGGCCTGTGGCAGGCAACCGATCGCAACGCTGCGACGTTCGAGAGTGGCCTGCGTCAAAAGATCGAGCTTCATTACGTGCGTAACCGATGCTTCCGCATGGACTGGAAATGCTTTACCGGCACCTTTGGTGCCATGTTCGGCAAGAAGAGGACGGGGCGTTAGATGGCTAATCCAATTCGTGTCGCACAGATAGTCGGAAAAATGAATGGCGGCGGCGTTGAGGCTGTCGTTATGAATTACTACCGTCATATTGATCGTAGCAAAGTGCAGTTCGATTTCCTTATTGATTCCGATTCGTCGCTTGTCCCTCGCGAGGAGATTGAATCACTCGGTGGTCGAGTCTTCGAGATTCCGCCCTACCAACATGTACTTGCATATCAGCGAGAGCTTCATCGCCTCTTTATACAAGAGGGTTGGAAGATTGTCCACAGTCACATTAATGCGCTTTCGGTCTTTCCTCTTCGTGCCGCGAAGAAGGCGGGCGTCCCCGTGCGTATCGCCCATAGCCACTCTACGAGTGGTAAGGGTGAGTATGCTAAGAACGCCCTTAAGGCTGTGCTGAAAACACAATCTAACCGCTATCCGACGCATCGTTTTGCATGTAGTAAATTTGCCGGTGATTGGCTATTTGGACCAAGTTCTCAGTTTGTTGTTATGCGCAATGCTATTGATCTGTCTTTATTTGCTCCCGATGTGGAAGATCGTCTAAAGACGCGACGATCGCTTGGTGTTGCTGATGACCAACTTCTAGTTGGACACATTGGTCGTTTTACAGAGCAGAAGAATCATTCATATTTGCTTGAGATATTCGATCAGGTTTTGAAGATTCGTAAAAATGCAGTTTTAGCCTTGGTAGGTTCTGGTCCGTTAGTTGAACAGATAAAGGACCAAGCTGATTGTCTGGGGATTAGCCAGTCTGTTCGGTTTTTGGGCACCAGAAGCGATGCTGCATCTTTATATCGAGCATTTGATGTTTTCTGCCTGCCTAGCCTATATGAAGGTCTCCCTATGGTCGGAGTTGAATGCCAGGCTTCGCATACACCCATTCTTGCATCTGATGCCGTTACTTCTGAGGCTGCTGTTACATCCATGATGCAATTCGAACCACTTTCGAGTTCCTGTTTGAAATGGGCCGAAAGACTTATCGAGTTGAGTACAAAGGTCTGCGCGCCTGGTGACGATGCCGGGTTGCAGGTCTTCGAAATTGATGCCGCAGCCAGAGTTTTATTGGATTGTTATATGAGCTATTTAGGCTCTGCTGATTAAGGGGATAGTTTGACAATTAAAGGTTCTAAGCGAGTTGCAGTCGCGTCGTGTCATGACAAAATTAACTTTGGTAGCGTTCTTCAGGCATATGCGACCCAGCGTGCCCTTGAGGAGCTGGGAGTCGAAGTAAATACTATTGATAAGCGTGGGTTGGGCCGTGCTATTTCTGCAGGGCGCAACAATTACTATCTTGAGCATATTTTTGATATTGATCTTTATCGTGCAAAGCTGGGGTTTGTAAAGCATCGCATCAAGCAGAAGTTTGATGCTGACTTTGGAAAGAAAATGGCAAAGAGGAAAAGTGCATTTTCCTCTTTCGAGTCAACTCATTTCAGTTTTACTCCTCAAGCTACTTCGTTTGAAGAGCTTGGGTCACTTGTGGCTGATTATGACAGCGTTGTTGTTGGTAGCGATCAGCTTTGGCTGCCTGTTAACATTTCTGGTAGGTACTTTACGCTTTCCTTCGTGCGGCCTCCTGTTCGCAAGGTGTCTTATTCCACAAGTTTTGGAGTGTCTTCCCTTCCGGAAAATTATCTTCGTAAAACAAAAGAGTTTCTTTCTGATTTTTCTGCCATTTCAGTCCGTGAGGATACAGGAGCGGATCTGGTAGAGAAGGCTACGGGTAAACGATGCGCTGTTGTATGCGACCCTACGATGCTGCTGGCTAGAGATCAGTGGGCAAGCCTTGCTGGTTCCTCATCGATTAGCGTTCCTGACGAGCCGTATGTTTTCTGCTATTTCATGGGTAAGAATGCATGGAATCGTGAATGTGCCCAGGAGCTTGCCAAGCAGCATAATTTGAAGATCGTCGCCATTGCTCATCCCGATGAGTATGTTAAGGCTGATGACGATTACGCGGATTATTATCCTTGGGAGGCCGGTCCGGCTGAGTGGGTCAACTTGATTGCCCATGCTTCGTATGTCTGTACTGACTCTTTCCACGGAAGCGTGTTCTCAAATATTTTTGAGGTGCCCTTCTTCTCGTTCCGTCGCCACGAGAATATGGGTGCTCAGTCTACGAACTCACGTATTGATACATTGCTGCGTGTCCTTGGAAACTCCGATCGTATTTGCGAATCGAAGGATGCCTTCCATGCTGCAGCGGCAAATGAAATTGACTTTTTGTCAGTGCGTCACCGGCTTAATGCATATAGGAACGAATCGGCCAATTGGCTTAAATCCGCTCTTGAGTTATAGGGAACAGTATGATCTCCATCACGGATAAAAGTAAATGCTGCGGTTGCGCTGCCTGTGCTCAAAAATGTCCCAAGCAGTGCATATCAATGGAATATGACGCCGAGGGCTGTGAGTACCCCGTAGTCAATGTTGACCAGTGCATTGATTGTGGTTTATGCGAAAAGGCTTGCCCGGTGCTTAATGTTGATAAGGACGAGCCTAAGTCCCAGCGAGCCTTTCTAGTTCAGCATAATGATCAAAAGGTGCTTGCCGAAAGCACTTCTGGTGGGGCCTTTACTGCCCTTGCTCAAGCCGTGATTGCCAACGGCGGTATTGTGTTCGGCGCAGGCTATTTGCGCGGTGAACAGCTTTTGCGGGCCGAAGGAGCCCCTGGACGACTTAAGGTCGGACATTTTTCTGTGGAGAGCGTTGATGAACTTTGGCGCTTCCGCAACAGTAAATATGTTCAGAGCGTTGTTGGTCCCGCGTATCCCGAGGTCAAGCAACAACTAAAAACTGGACGTGAAGTTCTCTTTATTGGTACCCCTTGCCAATGCGAAGGCCTGCTTCGATTTTTGGGCGGTAAGCCGGCAAATTTACGCGTGGCAGACTTCGTCTGCCGCGCGAACCCCGCTCGCGCTGTGTTCGCGCGGCAGGTCGAATGGCTTGACGCAAAGATTGGCGTAAAAGGTGAGACCGTTCTTTTTAGAGATAAATCACGGTTTGGCTATCGCTATTCAAATATGTGCGAGCTCGAAGGTGAGACTCTGGATGGAGAAAGACTGTACAGCGAAGGTGTCGAAACGGATCCTTACCTAAGGGCCTTTTTTGCAGACCTTTCAGATCGACGCATCTGTTACGAATGCCCGTTCAAAAAGCGTTATCGCGTTACTGATTTGACTTGCTGGGATTTCTTCGATGTTTATCGACTCTCGAAAGAGTTCGATGACAATCGAGGCGTCACTCGAGTTCTAATCCAAAGCGATGAGGGGCAAGAATTGCTTGATCGAGCCTCAAACTATGCCCGTATGAAGGAGATTGATGTTGAGGCCGCAGTAGAAGGTGTTCGTGAACTTACTAAGTCCGTGAAGTTGAATCCGCGCCGCGATGAATTCATGGCTGATGTGGCGAATCTTGATGGAGAGGAGCTAATGAATAAGTGGTTCCCCGATTCCGGAAAAGTGAAGGCCGAGCGATTTGCCAGGCATGCGTGCGAAAAGCTTGGAATTTATGATCAAGCTAAACGACTGGTCAAGAAGGTGATGGGTAAATGATTAAGTCCAAGATTAGGGTTCTTTATTTTGTAGATCGCTTTCTGCAGGGTGGTATACAAACTCTTCTTTGGAATATTGCTACATCCATCGACCGCGATTCGTTTGAAATCGAATTTCTTTGTTTGGATGATGGCAAGACTTATCCAATGGAGCAAGACCTCGCTGACATGGGGTTTAAAGTTACCAAGCTTGATGGCATCTGGTTGGATTCTCCTGTTAGTTTTTTGCGATACAGGAAAGCGTTGGACGCCTTTTTTAGGTCTTCTGGGCATTTTGATATTGTTCATGTTCATTCAACGGGCAAAAATTATCAGGTTCTTGAGGCCGCAAAAGCCTTTGGATGCGTTGTGCGGATTCTCCATTCACACAACACCGGATACATGACTTCCAATCAAGTAAAAGCGCGCTTGGGCAACATACTGAATCGTAAGGCATCCGCATTGACCACAAATCGTTTTGCCTGCGGTAAAGAAGCAGGTCAATGGATGTTCGGAGATGATTTCGGCTATCGTCCTGAGGATTTCATATTGCGCAATGCTGTTGACTGCTCTAAATATCGTTATGATTTTCAAATCAGACAATCTGTTCGTGATGAACTGAACTTGGACGATGAGAAAAGGGTCTGCATCAACATTGCAAGGCTGGCCCCAGTTAAGAATCATTCATTTTTGTTGGAGGCATTCAGTAAGGCGCTTCAGCAGAATAAGGAATTGGTTCTTCTCATTGTTGGTGACGGCGCATTGAAGGATGAATTGTCAAATAAGATTGGCAGTCTCGGCATTTCAGATAATGTCAAGTTGCTGGGCTTTAGAAAAGATGTAGCTGATCTTCTGCAGGCAGCCGATTGTTTTGTAATGCCTTCTATCCACGAAGGTTTGCCATTCGTGCTCGTAGAGGCCCAAGCTGCCGGCTTGCCTTGTCTCATTTCTGACGGAGTAACCAAGGAGGCGGCTTTGCTTCCTACGACTGTTGAAGCAGGGCCCAACTGCCCTCTTTCGGTTTGGGCCGAGAGAATTATTGAAATTGCTGATGCGGAACGTTTTGCTGAGCCAGCCCAATTGTTGGCTAAGAGGGGCTATGACCTTCAGACTGAGATTAAAAGACTAGAGGAATACTATCGCTGCGCTCTGAGTTCTTAGTACTTCTCTAGCGCCATTTGCGCTCAGTCCTTCATTAAGGTGGCAGAGTCGATTATTTAGCTAGAGTACGTTTTATTCCTCTTTTGGCCGTTCAGATATTTATTGGTTTAATTATATGGGAGCTATCATGAAGAAAATCATGCTCGTATTCGGGACTCGTCCCGAGGCGATTAAAATGTGCCCGCTGGTGAATGTGCTAAAAGCGCGAGCTAACGCCTTTGATGTCGTCGTCGTTGTGACGGGCCAGCATCGGGAAATGCTCGACCAGGTTCTTTCTGTATTTGATGTTGTTCCTGATTACGATTTGGCTATTATGAAGCAGAATCAAACGCTATTTGACGTTACATCAAGCGTTTTGGTTAAAATCAAGGACGTTCTTGAGAAAGAAACCCCTGATGTTGTTTTGGTCCATGGTGATACGACGACCTCATTTGCTGCTGCATTGGCTTCTTTTTATCTTCAAATTCCTATCGGGCATGTTGAAGCCGGCCTTCGCACTCATAATATTTTCAGTCCTTGGCCTGAGGAATTTAATCGACAGGCAGTTGACATTGTCAGCAAGTATTATTTTGCGCCGACGCTTCAGTCTAAGCAGAACCTTCTTGATGAGGGGAAGCCGGAGGATGCAATTTGGGTTACTGGAAATACGGGTATAGATGCCTTGAACACGACTGTTCAAAAGGGATATGACCATCTTGAGCTCGAATGGGCAAAAGGAAGTCGTTTAATTTTAATCACCGCGCATCGTCGTGAGAATCTCGGCGAACCGATGCATAGAATGTTTAGGGCTATTCGACGTGTTATGGAGCGTCACCCTGATACAAAAGCGATATATCCCATTCATATGAATCCTAAAGTTCGTGAGGCTGCTCATGCCGAACTTGATGGATTCGATCGCCTCCATATTATCGATCCTCTTCAAGTTCTTGATTTCCACAATTTCCTCGCCGCAAGTTATCTGGTTCTTACCGATAGCGGTGGCATTCAGGAAGAGGCCCCGGGCCTTGGAAAACCAGTTCTAGTGATGAGAGATACCACTGAGCGTCCCGAAGGAGTTGAGGCTGGAACACTAAAACTTGTCGGAACCGATGAGCGAATTATATATCGCGAATTCGACCGTCTGCTGTCTGATAAGAATGAATATTTAGCAATGTCCCAAGCTTCAAATCCTTACGGTGACGGGCGTGCCAGTGAGCGTATTGCAGATATTTTGGCAGGCTAAGGCGGAATGTCAGTTGTAATGAATTTGGGATCAGATTATGAATAAATCAAATGTCTGGGTAAAACTGTATGTACAGAACCCTACTGTAACGTCGAAATACTTAAAAGCAATCGGTGAAGCATATGGATCACTCGGGTTTTCTGTGAACTACTTCACCGATGACAAGAAGATTAAGCCCGCCAAATCAGATATCCTGGTCGTCGCTACGGCAATGGATGTCTTTAAACTGCACGTTAATGGATTCAAAAATATTGTGTTCTGGTCTCAGGGAGTGTGGCCTGAAGAGTCATTTATGCGCCATGAAAGCCGATTCCGTCTTTCAATATGCAATTTCGTCGAAAAACGAGCGCTTTTGTGGGCTGATAAGGTATTTTTGGTATCAAACGCCATGCTTAGGCACTATGAAAAAAAGTATGAAATTGATCTAGCCTCAAAGAGCTATGTAATGGCTTGTACAAACGAAGAGATTCATCCTGAGGCTTTTGAAGTCGAGGAAAAATACTCACGTCCAGTTTTTACTTATGCGGGCAGTCTGGTTAAATATCAATGTATCGAACAGATGCTTAGTGCGTTTGCTCGCGTGCGCTCCGTGCTTCCGGATGCTAAATTCTTATTCTTTACCGAAGACGTCGATGAGGCTAATAGAAGAGTTTCCGCTATGGGCTTGGACGGTGTTGTTGTTAACAGTAAGCCTCAAGATCAAATTTGGAAGAGTCTTGCTCAAGCTAAATATGGCTTTGTTTTAAGGGAAGATTCGGTTATCAACCGTGTTGCGACTCCTACAAAAATCTCTTCATATCTCGCTAATGGCGTTATTCCTATTTATGGTGCCTGCATCGAGTCTTTTTCTGAGACCGGAAGAGATATTTTGAGAATTGAATATAACGAGGATTCTTTTATTGAGGATGTCCTTTCTTTCGAAAGGACTGATATCGCTGCTTCAGATGTATTTAATCAATACTCGAATTACTTTGAGAATCATCTAAGTCTTGCAAATCGGGCAGACGATATTAGGGCTTTCTTGGGAAAGGGTTTACTAAAATGAGGTCCAAAGTCACGGCGCGACTTGCAAACTTTAAACTTGATTTATTCAGTATTATTGCATTTGTGCTAGGACTTAGCTTTCTCCAGGGAGTCGTATATATAACAAAAGTTGGCAATCTTTATGTGGATATCGCTTATTTGGTTGGAGCGCTAGCCTTTATTATTCGGGCGATATCCGATCCTAAAGGTACAGTCGACAAATTGGAACATTATTATTTTCGAGGCATTTCTCCTTTTCTTATCCTGATTGCTGTTTCGGGTTTTCTTGCTCTGTTGTCATGCCTTAACCATCCAGGAGTGCAAGTTAATCCATATTTAAACGGTCTAGTAGTTCTTGCCGCTTCTTTGTGCATCTATTTTGCCGTGATTGCCTACAGCGAATACAGCAAGTTTATTGCTTGGGGACTTTGGGTTGGACTTCTCATCAATATCGTCGTTTCTTTCATGCAATACGCCGCCTTTCAAAGTGGCACTGCATTTACTTTTTACGATGTATTCCCACAACCGGCTTTTTACATTTCTGTTCCTTGGGGTGCGGCCAGTCCTTGGGCAGAAAATGTCAAGTACCTTGTATATACCTTCAGAGCGCAGGGATTATATCTAGAGGTTTCTTACTTTGTCGGAGCTGCAACGATTGTCTATTTGGCTGCGACTTCGTTTATTGATATTAATGGGACTCTCAAGACCGTCGTATTTGTAGCGTTATTGTTTTTGTTTGGACTGTCTAGCACCGGTAATTTAGTTCTGTTTATTGGATTCATCTTCTTGGCATATCTAATTCGAATGGGCGCTCATGACCGGACTAAGGGTTTCTGTATGAGAAAGCGTTCTGGAGTTGAGTGGTTAACCGTTCTCTTGCTGCTGATGTGCGCCACTGCCATTCTGATCGTATCGTTTTCTGATATAAACGGATTCCTTAACTCAATCAATTTCGATGTGCTTTCAAAAGGCTGGACCGAAGGCATGGCGTCCTCAGATCTCTCCGCTTCTGACAATCGGATACGTCTCGAGTACATGCTTAATGCTCTGTCTGAGTTTTCTCGGTACCCTTGGGGCGGTGGCTACAACATGGCACCCGCTCTAACATTTGCTGATTATGGAACGCACGCCACTTTTAGCTATGTTCTTACATTGTTGGTTGAACTTGGCCCTCTTGGCCTAATTGCCTATGTATATTTCATCGGGGGTCTTATGGTGGGCCTGCACGCGAACAATGAAAGACGACAAGCTGATCGGGTGCGCCTGACAATTTCTGTCTTGGCACTTTTCGCCTTTCAGGTAGCCAATGGACTCGGTCTTTCTCCTTTGGCGTGGTGCATATTTGGGCTTGCATCCATTGAGCAAAAACGTTCGCTTTGTGACATTACGGGTGGGGACACTGGGCATTTCGGTTCCTCCGCTTCTGATGCATAGATAAACTATTACGACTAATCCTGCGAACGCGCGGGAAAAGGATTGACTGCTAGATGGTAGAGATAATAAAAAAAATGTTGAGGCCCTGTTTCT
Organism: uncultured Collinsella sp.; assembly: GCA_937930475.1. Taxonomy (GTDB): domain Bacteria; phylum Actinomycetota; class Coriobacteriia; order Coriobacteriales; family Coriobacteriaceae; genus Collinsella. The sequence goes on from CALGKS010000415.1 coordinate 12,194, forward strand.
CTACGGTTGAGTATGGGGGTGTTGGTAGGAATGTTACTTACGCATTTTTTGCTCAAGGTATCGCTCTGTTGTCTGCTTTCATAATGACCTTAATTGTGCCAAAGATGATTGGCGTGACTGAGTATGCTCATTGGCAGCTATTTCTTTTCTACGCTAATTACGTTGCGGTTACTATGTTTGGCGTTGGTGATGGTCTGTATCTCCGCCTTGGTGGCATGCGATATAAGGACCTTGACTTTTCTCGAATTAAGACTGAGTACTTCTGCGTCGTGTTGTCGCAGCTGGTGCTCGCCGCGGTGATTTGGATCGCATCTTTATTCTTTGGCATTGAGTCCGATCTTCGTTTCGTGCTGTTATTGCTACTTATTTATCTTGTGGTGCAAAACGCATACGGCTTTATCGCTCCTGTATTTCAGGCAGTCAATCTTACGCGGATTTATTCGATGGGCGCCGTTGTCAGCAAAGCGTCCTTTGTGGTCATTTTAATTGCGCTCCTATTGGTCGGTGACAAGTCCTACGAGCCAATTGCCATTGCATATGTTGTTGGTTCAGCTATGTCCTTGGGGTATTGCCTCATTTGCGGCAGAAGTATTCTTCATGCTGATCTTTCTTCTCTATCCCGAGAGATTCAGCAAATTGTTAATGACATGCGTACTGGGTTGCGCATCATGATTGCTTATTATGCATCGAGCCTTGTCGTGGGGGTTGCTCGTCAAGTGATTGTCATGCATTGGGGCTTAGTGACTTTCGGCCAAATGTCGTTCGCCTTTTCTCTGATCTCCTTTGTCTTGGTTTTCATTGCGCAGTTCTCAATGGTGTTATTTCCTGTTCTTAGGCGTTTAGATGAAGACCAGTTAAAGAAGCGATACGGTCAGTTACGAGATTTGATATACGTTGCTTCTCCTTTGGCGTATGTGCTGTACTTGCCGGCAAGTATTATTCTGAGTGCATGGCTACCTGATTATCGAGATAGCCTTACTTACCTGGGTATTTTAATGCCGATGTTTGTCTTTGACTGTGAAACGAGTCTGCTATATTCAACTTATCTAAAAGTGTATGAGGACACCAGGCAATTACTTGGATTCAATGTCGCCGCTCTCGTCTTTAGCCTAGTTGCTTCCTGTGTCGGTGCATATACTTTTGATAGCGTAGAATTCGTTGTTTACGGACTGGTCGGTGCCATTGTCCTGCGTAGCGTTTTATGCGGAAGATTTCTTGCATTGAGGCGCTTGCATTGTGGCTGGATTAGGCAGACGGCTGCAGAATGCTGTTATGGATTGATTTTTATGGTTTCCATTGCGATCGGCAACACTGTTTTCGCGGCATTGGTTTCACTCGTCGGATATATAGTCCTAATTCTTGTAAACCCTCAGTCTGTTTCGTCCGTTTCGAGCCTGATAAAAGAGAAGGCTAGAATTTAATGTCCTGATATAGAAAGCCTAAATACCAGGATCACTCTTCCGCTGCCGTGAAGGCGCCGGGTGTCGATATAGCATCCGACGCCTGTTGCTCTGGGTAATCGAGCAGCATTCTAAATCAAGTAATTACAGTTATCTTGCTTGTTTAAGCAACGTTGAATAACGCGTGTCAGCACAACGGTACCTTCAAGATTCTTTCGCAAATTGATTTAACCGGCCTCAGCCCCGTTCTCTTCTAGCCCTCCGCCTTTCCCCTCAGCTCGTCCACCTCCTCCAGTTTGGACATGTCCAGGCACATCCTCTTGCCCCATTCGTGCTCCGCTGTGTACTTCAGCATTGCCGTCACCAGCATGAGGCCCGAGTTGCCGTCCGGGAAGGTTCCGACGACCCTCGTCCTCCTCCTGATCTTGCGGTTTATGCGCTCGATCCCGTTGTTCGTCCTGATCCGGCGCAAGTGCTCCGGCGGGAATTTCGTGTAGGCTAGCGTTTCTGCGAACTCGTCGCGCACCGTCCTCGTGGCCGTCCTTCCGAGCTTCGGCACGCTGAGCTCGATTTCCCCGACGCCCGTGATGAGCCTTCTCGCGTAGTGGCCGCTGCGGAAGGTCTCCCGCTCCGTCGCCCTTTCATAGTGCTCGGCCCCGACAAGCTCGGACGCCTCCTCGTCGAGCGGTGTGTTGAGCGTCTCCTTGACGGTATTCCTCATCAGGTTCTATATGCCATTGCGCAGCAACTCCGTGTCGACTGATACTGTGTTCGCAAACATGGACCGTGTCCCCTTCGTCAATGATTTACTGTTTAGCCGCCGGAAATCATTTGACTGGGCGCGGATCGTGTTCCGCTATACGGTTGTCAATTTGCGAAAGAAATTATGCGTCACCACCGTTTGACGAAAAACTAATAAACAATGGTTCTGCTGCATGCGCATGGGGGTAATATCTACTCAGGCGTTCAGTGTCTGGAGCATGACGTTTTATGTCCGCACGTTGACCTTTCTATGAGGTTATCTGATTGCTGGAGGTTGTCATGCTGCTATACGATGAAGCATTTCTACATACTAATAATTTTGCGAGATGACGCTTTGGCCATCTCGCTGATTGCTACAGATTGATATCTATTTCCGTGCCGCGATGGCGTTTCATGTTCTGAGGTTAGGCTTCCTACTTTGGCCTGCGCTATTCAACATCTCACTGTCTTCGTTTATCAAACTGAATGGGTTGGATAAAGGCCATTTGTCTGTCGCCCATTGGAGATATATCTGCGAATTAGATTGGAGCAGAAATGCAAAGGAAGATGTACACCGCATTTGTATCCTCCGTATCTTCTCTTAAAGAGGAGCGCAGGGCAACGCTCGACGTTCTTCTTGATTTGGACGTATTTCCAGTGGCAACTGAGCATTTCGTTATCCAGTCCAAGGATGGGATAAATGATATCGAGCGTCTTATAGACGACTCTGATTTCTTTATCCTTCTTATGGGTAGCGAATACGGTCCTAAGACCAAGATTGGCGATTTTACCGGTAGCTGGACGGAATATGAGCTTGTGTACGCACTGGAACATGTTCGAAGTAACAACACTAAGATCATTATTATTGAGCTGCCGGAACTAAAACGCATCTCGTCGCTGTCTTCTTCGGAAAAGGAGACTTTGAAGACTTCGGAAAAGAACCAGCTTGGTTTCTTGGATCGCCTTTATGGAAACACCATCTGCCAGGTTGCAGATATTAGTTCTTTAAGATCGACGCTATCTACCTTTATAGAGGGCAATCGACGCGCAAATTCGGCGTCAGGTTGGGTGCGAGCATTGTCCGCACAGGGCTGTTTTGGTATTGAGTTTGGACGGACCTATCGTCAAGTTCATCTTTCGCCGAATGATGATGCGTATATCCGAGTCGGGACCGCAGTTTTTAGCTGCAGTAAGCAATCGGCTACGATGGTTCATGTCGATGGAGTCAACCATAAGGCGAGTCTTGACGCTAGCGGAAATATTATCCCTCGCAACGGTAGGAGCAAGACGGAATGGCAAGGCGAATACTCTTGCCAAGACGGAAGGCTGTGCGGTGTCTATGAGGCTTATAGACGGGATAACGGTGCGTTTGGCGGTAAATCAGTGACTGCGGGACATCGTCGTGGCGTCCATGAATTTGCAATTTCCGATGGCTCGGAGGCGTTTATGGATGGAACATTTCAAGATGCAGTTGGCAGAAACAATATAAACATAGCCTGCAAGTCTGGCGAGATTTACTTCTTTGAGAGCGAGGAGCTTATGAATCGTTTCCTCAAGCGCGAATGTCCTGAATTGTTTTGTACGTTGCCGGCGGAGGGGTAAAAATGGACTATCAAGCGATTATTGATGTTGTTAAGTCTGTCAAACCACTTTTCTTTGATAACGATTTGAGGTCTCAGTCCTCAATGAAGGGTGACGCTGACTTTGTTACGCAAGTCGATCTAAAGATTAGCTCGTATGTTAAGTCTGCACTTGCTGAGTTAACGCCTGAAATAGGTTTTATGAGTGAGGAGGAAGACCCTGGCGAGGTGAAGCCCACTCGTTGGATTCTTGATCCTGTTGACGGTACTACAAATCTTGTTTTTGACTATCGTGCAAGCACTATCTCGCTAGCACTTGTTCGTGATGAAAAGCCTGTATTTGGCATTGTTTACAATCCTTATAGCGATGAATTATTTACCGCTCAAAAGGGCTTAGGAGCTTTTTTGAATGGTAATAAAATTCAAACATCCGACCGTGAGCTCGCTAATTGCCTTATCGAGTTTGGTGCTGGTTCAACGCATAAAGACGGCGCTCATGAGATTTTCGGTATCGCCGAAAAAGTATTTTGCAACTGCCTGGATTTGCGTCGCATGTGTTCTTCTGCGCTGGCAATCTGCTATATAGCCTGCGGAAGGTCTAATGGCTATTTCGAGAAGAGGCTGAAGCCTTGGGATTATGCCGCTGCTGCACTCATCTTGGATGAGGCGGGTGGCTATTCGTCTGAGTGGAATGGACGAGCTCTTCAGTATAAATCTGCTTGCAGCTTTATCTGCGGGTCGCAGACGGCGTTTGAATATTTAAAGGGAGTTGTTTCTTAACTCTGACTAATTGATTGACGACGATCGCCAGGGCGATTACTCGTACAAACTATTAGATCACACTTTGAAAGAGGGGAGCGCTATATGAGTCTTCGTGATTATCACATTCTTATTAGCCATTCGTGGGACTACAGCGATGACTATAGGACGTTAAAGAGTTGGCTTGATTCAGCCGGCTACTTTAAGTGGTCGGACTACTCTGTTCGTATTGAGAATCCGATTGACGCTAAGAGCAAAGCCGAGCTTCAACAGAGGATCGCAAATCGAATCTCATGCTGTAGCTGCGTAATTGTTCTCTCTGGAATGTATGTCGCCTACAGCGAGTGGATCGACTTTGAGATCGAAACCGCTTTGAGGTACAACAAGCCCATTATTGGGGTTAGGCCATGGGGGCAGTTGCGCGTCCCTGATGAAGTATCCTCTAATGCCGACATTATGGTTGGTTGGACAAGGGACGGTATTGTCGACGCCGTTCGTAAATATGCACTTTAGGAGAACTATGTTTTTTAAGAAGCGAAAACCCGACTCGAGTCCTTCCGAGAAGTCATACAACAAACAACTGCCGAAAGATCATCCCAATCCGCCTATTAGGGTTGTTCGTGGGAACACGGAGGAAATACCCGACTTCCCTTGTGCAGGATCTCCCTGCCCTGGATCCCCTTCGCCTCGTCCGAAAAAGAAGAATTAAATGGGTAAACGCAGCCGAAAGCTAACAGAGAGCGTGGCGCCTGGTTTCGAGGCGGTTGACTATTCTGCCGAATATCTTTCATGGATGGCCGAGCTGTCTTATCAGACAGAACTTAGTCGGCGTGATTCATATGAGCATTTGTCTAACTGTTTGCTAAGCTGCGTCTCCATTATTTCCGTCGCTTTATTGACGGTGGCCCCGCTGTTATTTGAGAGATATAGCTGCAATGACAACGGGGCTGCCGCGTCTTTTGTTCTGCTGGCGAGTGGCTATGTTGTCGTCATGCTGCTGCTAGGCGCTTCATTTCTGCTGTCTTTGCTTAGTCAAGTCAGGCTCAAGATGAGCGTTCTCGCATCGCCGATGGATTTGAATGATTTCGTTGCGGGCGAGATTAATCGTGGTGCGCCTTTCGCCTCTCCGATGGAAGTTGCCGAAGGTAAGGCAAGGGCGGTGCAGCCCCACTTTGAATCGCTTAATCGCAAGAACGAGTACATGAGAAAGTGCCTAAAGGCATCGATGATTCTGCTGATCGTGGCTGTTTCGGTGTGCCTTTTCTTGGTTTGTCTGTTTTCGTTATTTGAGTTTTTATTGCCACCGTTTTGGAGTTGATGTAATGCAAGGTCGCAAGGCACTTGTTGTCGGTATTGATGAGTATGCGTCGTCTCCGCTATATGGTTGTGTTGCCGATGCCAATGCGGTGGCCGAAGTATTAGGGAAAAATGGCGACGGCTCTCCTAATTTCTCCATTCATCTTGAGAGAAACGTTGAGTGTCCTTTTGAATTGAAGCGGATGATCGAAGACTGTTTCTCCGGGGATCCCGAGATTGCGCTGCTATATTTTGCTGGACATGGTGGAAGATGCGACGTCACTAAAAATGGTTTCATCTTATCTGGCAAGGGCTATCCAGGGGGACAACTTTCCCTCGACGAGATCCTGGCGATAGCAAATAGCTCCAAAGCGAAAAATCGCGTAATTCTTCTCGATAGCTGTAATTCTGGGTGCATGGGGACTCCTGGAGTGCTTGGTGGGACATCCTGCTTGCTTGGTGAGGGTCTAACAATTCTGAGCGCATGCTGTTCTAACGAATGTGCGGAGGAGCTTAACGGGCGCGGGACATTTACGTCGCTTCTGGTGGATGCGCTAAATGGCGGTGCAGCAGACGTGATGGGGCATGTTACTCCCGGTGGGGTCTATGCGTATATTGATAAGGCTCTCGGGCCATGGGATCAGCGGCCTGTGTTTAGGACTAATGTCAACTCGTTTATTTCGCTAAGGAAAGTCGTCTCGCAGGTTCCGGATAGTGTGTTGCGGCAGCTGCCATCTTTGTTCGATATGCCTGGTGCTCAGCTGTCCTTGGATCCGTCTTTTGAGCCCACCAACAGTCCCGATTGGGAAGAGCATCGAATTGTTGAGCCCTATGCGACTAAGGATAATATGGAGAAGTTCAAGATCCTTCAGCAGCTGGAGGGTATTGGCCTTGTCCGTCCAGTGGGGGCCGAGCATATGTATTTTGCTGCCATGGAATCTAAGTCGTGCGAACTGACGGCTCTGGGCAAGCAGTATTGGCGCCTTGCCGATACGGGGAAGATATAGGCGATTCGTTTCCATCGTGACATTAATACTGGATTGGAGGTTTTGTAGACATGTCTAATTTCACCTTTTACTATGACGAAAGCCAGCATAGCCGTCTGCTAAATCTCAAGACAGTCACTGCCGATGAGTTTTACGATGGATTTGTTGTTGCAATAGTTGGATGGGACGTTAAGCGGGAGCAAAATCTGGCCGCCAGGTACTCCGAGTTTGAAAATAAGTATCTTTCTCCAGGCGCTAAAGAGTTAAAGAGTACTGTTCTTAAAAAGAGCCACTTTAAATATGGTTTTAAATCTTTATCTCAGAACAATGCGCGTTTGATAAGTGATTTCCTCGATATGTTTGACGAAGGCACATACGTTTACTGTGCCTTTTCTAGCAAGGCCGAATGGCTTATTGATAAGCTGTTCAGTCGATATCAAAACAACCCTTGTTTTAATGCCGATTCGCTGAAGTACTCTCTTGCAAAGCTTTTAGTCCAATATAGGCCTATCGAAGTGGTTGAGTCGTTGTACCGATCTCCCGATGATTTTCTAATTGCGCTACGGGATTTTCTTCGAAAGAGAATTGAGTTAGACAAAACGAATCTCGAGCTTAAGCATACTGAAATTGACCAATGCCAGCTGCTTTTGGATGTTATTAATTGCGTAGTGCCGCTGGAAAACTATGAGTGGGAATACCTCTCTTCTCTGTCGGGATTTGCGCTATACCTGAGCGAGCATCATGAAGTGGATAACTACACGCTTGTAATTGATCGTGAGGAGAATACCAGGGTCGTTGCGGAACGGCTGGGCTTTAGCGGGGTGTGCCAAGCTGATTCGACAGAGTGTTTCGGCATTAGAATGGCTGATATGCTTGTTGGAATTATTGCAAAACTCATGAAAGCCATCCGTGACGAGCAAGCCTATCAATCGCAAGAAGATGAGCTCCAAAAGAAACTCTTTGATAACGAGTGGTTTAAGCTAAATGACGAACGGCTCGCTTTGTATAAAAAGTTACGACGAGTACTGATCCAGTATGATCAATGCTGGTATAAGTTTTATGCCAGTGGCTACTCCGATGACCTTGTGGTTTTGCTTTCGCTTCTTAATTACCTTAGCAGTTTTGAAAATGCTTCTCAGCTACGTGAGGTGGGTGAGAATAATGCCGAATATTTCAACACCTCATGTTGCGTGGATCTTTCGGAGCACTTCCGCGTAATGGTTGATGATCCTTTATGGATGGGTCATTCGAGTGATTCTCACAATTTGTTTCGCCCTCGCCTTAGAATCACTGATCAGCCAAGAATTTATACGGTGCTAAAGGTTATGTTTGCCGAGGACGGGGCCCCAATGGCTCTAATATCTGAAAATGAGCAAGAGGTCGCATACATACTGCCCGCTGATTTAGCAAATTGGGCTTATGTCGTTCATTTATGCGCTGCCTGCACAGACTCGTTTTTCCCAGCAAAGATTGCCTTTCAATATTACGAAGGCCGATTTAGAGCCGATTTGATTTTGTAGATGCAACGTCAGCAAAAGGGCATCAGCCGGTCTGCTGCGGACAAAATAATCGACTCCATCTCTGATGAACTACTGACTGGCTCCAGGAGATTCGAATATGGGCGGTCCTATGCCATGCTTCTTGGAGCGCTGCGGAAACACCTTAAAAATGACTGTTTCGCGCTGGATCCGTCGGAGCGCTTCGACTATATCGTCAGTATCTTTTCCGAGGGCTCCCTGCGGCGTTTCTCCGATTATCTTGATGCGGGCATCTCGATGATGACCGTTCACTCAGCTATGGGGCTCGAGTGGGACACCGTTTTCATTCCGGGCGTTACGCGCTTCGATTGGCCTGGAAGGATTTGTTCGCGGTGCGAAAGTGCTGGTATGTGCTCGCGTTCTGCGT
>CALGKS010000416.1 GCA_937930475.1 uncultured Collinsella sp.
CGCAACAGATTGGTCTTTCCGGAAGCATTGGGTCCGTAGATGGCCGCCGCGGTAAGCACTCCGTCCGTGCCGGTGCCGGGAATGCTGCAGGGGTGGACATTCTCCTGATGCTCCTTGTAGGAATTGACGGGCAGCATTGACAACACGGCCTCGTCCTTAACGGAGCGGAAGTTTTTAAAGCTGAACTCTAACAACATGAGGAGCACCTCCTAGTTGATTGTAAGCAACATACTATACGCTTTTTTGTGAAATAGTCACAATATTACGGAAAATAGTGACATCTAAGCCGTTTGTGCTACCGCTCGCACTTGTTGCTCAACAAATGGTGGAGCTGGTGGAGTAAGTTAATACATATTGGCTGCGTGGCGGGGTTCGTCTGTAGAGGGCGGGTCCTGAAAATGGTGCTCGCGAATGCTCTGCATAGGGCACTATGAGCTTTGCTGTCGGGTAGACTTGTCTGTGTTGACTTAGCTAGTTTTATTGGGCTTTTAATCGGTCTTGATTGGATGGGATAGAGATATGGCAACGTTGCTCGCCGATAAATACGAGGCTCGCAAGGCCGAGGTCAATGCTCGCTTTGAGCAGCTTCGCGCTAACGAGGAGGAGCTCAACCGAATCTTTGCCAAGATTTACAACATGGAGGGCGAGGTGCCTATCGAGGTCGAGGACAAGTACGTCTCGGTGGCGCGGATCTTCGATACCGCCGACGAGATTCCCGAGAGCTACAAGGGCAACAAGTATGTGCGCACCAAGCGCGACGAGATCACCTCGCTTATAAGCTATGCCGTAGGCTGCATGTTTGGCCGCTACTCGCTGGATGTGGACGGTCTTGTCTTGGCCGATCAGGGTGCCACGGTCGCTGACTATCTGGCCAAGATGCCCAATCCCGATCACGTGACCTTTATGCCCGATGGCGACAACGTGCTGCCCATTACCGACGACGAGTACTTTGACGACGACATTGTGCGCTACTTTATCGACTTTGTACGCACCGTGTACGGCGAGGAAACGCTCGAGCAGAACCTGGCCTTTATTGCCGAGGCGCTCGGTGGCAAGGGCACCTCGCGCGAGGTTATCCGCACCTACTTTTTGAAGGACTTCTTTAAGGATCACTGCCAGACCTACAAGAAGCGCCCTATCTACTGGCTGTTCGACTCGGGCAAAAAGAACGGCTTTATGGCCCTGGTGTACATGCACCGCTATACGCCCGACCTGCTGGCGCGCATCCGTACCGATTATGTGCACGAGCAGCAGGAGCGCTATCGCTCGCAGATCGCCGATGCCGAGGACGCGCTGGCCACGGCCGAGCGCGGCGAGAAGGTCGCGCTGACCAAGCGCATCAAAAAGCTCAAGGATCAGCTGACCGAGACCGTTGCCTACGAGGAAAAGCTGCATCACCTGGCCGACCAGATGATTAAGATTGACCTGGACGACGGCGTTAAGGTCAACTATGCCAAGTTCCAGGATGTGCTGGCAAAGATAAAATAATGCACACGTGATTACGCGTTACGCGAATTGTTTTGACCGGTATGACAGTGGGATTGTTAGATGGCAAAGTTTGATGTAATTGAAGAGCTGGCGGCGCGCTTTGAACAGCCGTTGCCCGATTGCCGTGAGCGCCGCGTGGTGGTGTGGC
>CALGKS010000417.1 GCA_937930475.1 uncultured Collinsella sp.
GTCGTGTACGCTGCTCTGTACGGCATCTTCACCATCGTCACCTACTATGTTGGTTTCCGTGCTGGCTTCTGCTTCTCCGCCGGTGCTACCGACCTCCTGTTCTCCTCTAGCCTCCCGGCTGCCGCCAACACCTGGATGATCATCCCGCTGGGCATCGCTGCCTTCGTGGTCTTCTACCTCGTGTTCCGCTTCGCCATCACCAAGTTCAACCTCATGACCCCTGGTCGCGAGGATGAGGATGTCGAGGAGACCTCCGCTTCCGCCGCTGCTGGCGACGACAAGTTCGCCGCTCTGGCCGCCGCTGTTCTCGCTGCCGTCGGTGGCAAGGAGAACGTCAAGACCGTTGACTGCTGCGCTACTCGCCTGCGCTTCGAGCTCGGCGATTCCGATCTGGTCGACGAGGCTGCCTGCAAGAAGGCTGGCGCTCTGGGTGTCATGAAGATGGACAAGGGTGCTACCCAGGTCATCATCGGCACGCAGGTCCAGGCTGTTGCCGAGGAGCTCAAGAAGCTTCTCTAAGCCTTAAAGACGTTTCTGTCTTACAAAGGGTCGTCCCGCTCCGCGGGGGCGGCCCTTTTTGCTACCTCAATACTTGATGCAGCGATGTAATTGGTATTACAGTACACGGGCAATCAACTAGCAAACAATATTTAAATATGCTTGTTGACCTGCTGTTATTCCATTAAAACTGCTATAGTACGTGGTGTCTGGTTACAACCAATTTCGAGTCATTTATCCGGCAGGTATCATTATGGCAATGGGAGCGCGCAAACAACCTTTGTACGATCAGCTCGTCGATTTGCTGACCGATAAAATCGATCACGAGCTTCGACCCGGCGACTATTTGCCGTCCGAGCGTGACTTGTCGGAGCGCTACGGGCTCTCGCGCACGACGGTTCGCCTTGCCCTGCAGGAGCTTGAGCGCCTAGGCTTGGTGGTTCGTCAGCGCGGCCGTGGAACCATGGTGTGCGACCGCTCTCTGCAAACGGCAAACCTCTCGCAAATCTATAGCTTTACCGAGCAGATGAAGGCGATCGGCCGTGTGCCCAAGACGACGATTCTTGAGTTTACCGAGGTCGAGGCTGATAAGAATATTGCCGTAGAGATGAACGCGCGTCTGGGCGAGCGTCTGTACAAGATCAAGCGCCTGCGTATTGCCGATGGTGTGCCGCTGATGATTGAGTGTACATATCTGCCGAGTCGCAAGTTCTTTGCGCTTAAGCGCCCCATGATCGAGAACAAATCGCTGTACGACATGATCGAGCAGGACTTTCACGAGAAAGTTCGCGTGGCAGAGGAGGAATTCTACGCGAGTATTGCCCGCCATTCCGACGCTCGTTTGCTCGAGATTGCCGAAGGCGCACCGGTCCTGGATTTGATTCGTACCACATATGACATGAACAACGAGGTTATCGAGTATACGCGTTCGGTTGCGCGCGCCGACCAGTTTAAATACAAGGTCTACCACAACCGCGCAGTCTAGAGTTATTGGGTATAAACGGCTTGGCGTGTTTTGCGGCGGGTGCAAAATGTGCCAAGCGGTAGAAGGCAACGAACAATCGCTCGAATTAACAATGCAGTGGTTTTTGATCCGCCCTAAAACGCACTGCGGGTACGGGAGCATAGATGAGCACGTATGCTATCAAGGCCGACAAGTTCTTTTTGCCGGCGGGGCCGCAGCTGGGCGGCTACCTTATGGTCGAGGACGGCGTCTTTGGCGCCTGGCAGGCCGATGAGCCCGCTTGCGAGATCAAGGACTACACGGGTACATGGATTGCGCCGGGCATGGTGGACACTCACATCCATGGCTTCTATAACCACGCCACGACCGATAACGATGCCGAGGGCATCAACATCAGCTCGACCGAGCTCGCTCGTC
>CALGKS010000418.1 GCA_937930475.1 uncultured Collinsella sp.
GTGCTATACTCGAAATATAAATATGTATAGCAGAAGGAGCTAGCATGCCTATATCGGTACTCGACTCACGGCCGGTCCAGATGAATGTGCGCATGGATCGCCAACTCAAAGAGGCTGGGGACGCCGTGCTGGCGCATATCGGCATGACGCCGTCTCAAGCGGTGCGGACACTTTGGGAATATCTGGTCGTCAACGGATGCATGCCCTCGAGATCGGGGGTTGCGGTACCGAGTTCTAACGTGCCAGCGACTGCGTCGGTGGAATCAAGGGTTACGCAGGGCAGCCACATCGTGCGCGATTCGTGCCTCAAATACGGCATCCCCATCCCTGAGTTCTCGGGAGACTATGACGACCTCTATGAGGAGGCCATGGCGGAGCGCTATCCCGAGTGGGTGGAGCTATGAGTGCAGACGGCATTCTCAAGTTGCTCATCGACACTAACGTATGGATGGATTACTTTTTTGGAAGGTCGGACCGGACAGCGGATGTTGCCCGTCTATTCGAGATTGCCGATGTCTCGGAGCAGATTGCCCTGTTTGCCTCGTCTCTTTCGGTCAAAGATGTCTCGTATCTTGTCTCGGCGGCGATTAAGAGGGAGTGCCGAAGGAAGAAAGGTTCGCTGAGCGATAACGCCATTGCGGCGGCGGACGAAACGACCTGGGCATGCGTTCGGCAGATGCGCGAGCTCGCCCTCATCGCGCCGGTCGGTGCAGACGAGGTCTTCGACTCCTTTGTGTTCAAGTATCATCACAACGACTTCGAGGACGACCTGATGCTGGGCGTCGCCAATCGCATTGATGCCGATTACGTCGTGACGGAGGACAAGAATCTTATTAAACATACCAATGGTGTATGCATTAACGTTCAACAGGCGTTGAGGCTGGTTGAAGGGTCCAACGTCCCCTCAGCACGGCCCGTCTAACCTGCTTTATCTTAATAAAGTGGCGTTTCCCCGCCGTTAGCCGATGATGCAAGGGCGCTCGGCGTTTTCGACTGGTTTATGCACGCAA
>CALGKS010000419.1 GCA_937930475.1 uncultured Collinsella sp.
ACGAGATCTAGTACGGTCTCGTGGGCTCGGAGATGTGTATAAGAGACAGGCCTCGATCACCGAGGCGAGCTGCTTGCGGACCATGGCGACGTAGGCGTCCTCCAGGGCGGAGGAAGCGGACTTAGCGGGAATCTTCATTTCGGCGAGATGACCCATCAGTTCCTTGGAGGTCATGCCGAACTCTTTGGCCAGGGTGGACACACGGACTTTTGCCATATGACTTCACCTACCCTTTCTGGCACCTTGGTGCCTAGAGACTGAACGAGCGTGGGGTGTGCGCTGGGACCTGCCCGGCGCGACCGCGCGCTAGATCAGGTCCTCCGCATCATCGAAGGCGTCGGTGTCGTGGACACCGCAGAAACGGGAGCCGGGACGGGCCTGGTTACGGCACTGGACGCCGTCCTCGGACACGTACTCGCAGCGACGGACGTCCTCGTCCTCCTCGTCACCGATCAGGTCGGCGGCGGGTTCCTCGTGAACGGGAACGTTCTTGAGGATGTCGGCGGCAAGGGTCTCGGACTTGATGTCGATGTGCCAGCCGGTCAGGCGCGCGGCGAGGCGGGCGTTCTGGCCCTCCTTGCCAATGGCCAGCGACAGCTGGTCGTCGGGCACGATAACGCCGGCGTAGGCCTTCTCCTCGTCAATGAGGACGCGGGTGACCTTGGCGGGCGACAGGGCGTTGGCGACGTAGACGGCCGGGTCGGCATCCCACAGGATGACGTCGACGCGCTCGCCACGGAGCTCGCCCACGACGGCGCGCACACGGCTGCCCTTGGGGCCGACGCAGGCGCCCACGGGGTCCAGGCGGTCGTCGAGCGAGTGGACGGCGACCTTGGAGCGCTGGCCGGGCTCACGGGCGATCGACTTGATCTGGACGGTGCCCTCATAGATCTCGGGCACCTCCTGCTCAAACAGACGACGCATGAGCTCGGGGTGGGTACGGGAGATGACGATAGGCGGACGGCTGTGCTCGCCACGGACCGGCTGCAGGTTGGAGTTGGGGTCGCGGACGTCGATGATCACGGCCTTGATGTGCTGGTTGTGCAGGTAGCGCTCGCCCATCGGACGCTCGTTGCGCTCGTTCTCGTAACGGCGCTGGTCGAAGTGCGGAAGCTCGGCCTCGACGCCCTCGCGAATCTTGACGATCGTGAAGTCGGGCGTGGACTGCAGCACGGTAC
>CALGKS010000420.1 GCA_937930475.1 uncultured Collinsella sp.
GTTTGCGGTGGTCTGCGTGTTGCTGGCTGTGGTTCCGAGCCGCTCCAAGCGCGTCGGCAGCCGTTTCTTTGCGTTTGTCGAGGAGCGCGCCGATACCACGTCGCAGACCTTCGTGCGCCTGACGGTGCTCATCCTGGTCACGCTCGTGGCGTTCTCGGCCGTCTTTGATCTCGACATCGTGTTGGGTTCTTTTGCCGCCGGCTTTGTCCTGCGCTATATCATCCCCGAGGGCAACCATACGCTCGAGACCAAGCTCGACGGCCTGGCCTACGGCTTTTTGATTCCGGTGTTCTTTACCGTATCGGGCGCAAAGATCGACCTGACGGCCGTGGCGTCGCGTCCGGGCTTGCTCGCGGGCTTTATCGTGGCGTTGCTGATTATTCGTGCCGTGCCCATCCTCATCTCTATGGGCATTTGTCCTGCGACGCGCGATGTGTCGGCGTATGGTCGCATTACCGTGGCCCTGTACTGCACCACGGCGCTGCCGATCATCGTTGCCGTGACGAGCGTCGCCGTCAACGCGGGCGCGCTGTCGCAAGATATTGCGTCGGTCATGGTTGCCGCCGGTGCCATCACGGTGTTCTTGATGCCGCTGCTCGCGCAGCTCTTCTACCGCGTGGTCGACGCCGCACCGGTCGCTGCCGTGGCAGAGGTTGCCGAGCATCCATCCGATGCGCTTGACATCCTGCGCGCCCATCACGATTTGGCGAGCCTGCTCGCACGCGAGCACGAGCTGCTGACCTCGCATGGACATGGTCGCGTATTCGAGGGCCTGCCTACGCTCGATACGATTGCCGAGCGTCTTTCCGCCGAGGCGGCGAGCGGCCATATCGATGCCCGCATCGTGGACGCGGCGCATCTTCTTGCCGATAAGACCTATGGTGATGAGGTTGACCCGTCCGAGCTGACTCCGCGTGAGCGCCGCCGCCTGGAGCGCGCCAAGCTCGCCGTGCACGAATACCGCCGCCGCATGCTGGAGCTCTACGCGCGCGAAGAAGCCCAGGACGACGACGGTAAGTAGTTGATACTCTCTCGGGGAAACCGTGTCCCGCTTTGAAGGCTCGGAACGGGATGCGGTTTCCGAAACGGGGGCCGTTGGGAAAGCGCATCCCAGTCTGAAGGTTCAAAATGGGATGCGCTTTCCGAAACAAAGGCCTTGGGGAAACCGCGTCCCGGAATGGACGCTCAGAGTGGGATGCAGTTTCCGCGAGTGGCTCGTTGCGGAAAGTACATCCCAGAATCGGCGTTCAAAACGGGGCGCACTTTCCGAAGCATGGTCCTGAGGGAAGCTGCGTCCCGGTTTGAGCCGGAATTCTGGGACGCAGCTTCCCCTGCAAACAGAACAAGGCGCGCTACCTGCGGTTGATGCAGTTAGCGCGCCTTTTGCGTTGGGCTCAGTTGAGGTGCGAAGCCGTGGCTTGCGCCTTTAGGAGCGGGCGGCTCCGTCGACGGGGAGCACGGCGCCCGTGACATAGGAGGACATGTCGCTCGCCAGGAAAACAAAGGCGTTGGCAATATCCTCGGGCTCGCCCATGCGACCCAGCGGAATGGTGGCGATGATGGGCTTGATGACTTCTTCGGGCAGGTTGGCGACCATGTCGGTCTTGGTTACGCCGGGTGCGACGGCATTGACGCGAATGCCCATGGGGGCGAGCTCGCGCGAGAGCGACTGGACCATGCCGTTGACGGCGAACTTGGACGTGGGGTAGCCAACGCCGGAGGGCTGACCGTACTTAGCGACCATCGAGCTCGTGGTGGTGATGGTTCCGCCGTGGCCGGCCTCGGTCATGATCTTGGCGGCAGCCTGGTGACCATTAAAGACGGCGACGACATTGAGGTCCATGACCTTTGCAAACTCTTCTGCCGTGTAATCCAAAAGGGGCGAGCGCTGGGAGATGCCGGCGTTGTTGACGACCGTGTCCAAGCCGCCCATATCGGCGGCAGCCTGGGTAAAGGCCTCGGTTACGGCTTCGAGCGAGGTGAGGTCGCAGGAGCGACCCCAGACCTTGGCCTCGGGATAGGCGGCTGTCAGCTTCTCAACGGCCGCGTCGGCAGTCTCCTGGCGCGAGCCAAAGACGGTGACGGCGGCGCCTTCCTCGATAAAACGGC
>CALGKS010000421.1 GCA_937930475.1 uncultured Collinsella sp.
TTACGCGGTTCGTAGAACCGCGTAACTAGTTAGTACATCTTTGCGCCGGCGGGGATGGAGGCGTCGAGCTGGATCAGGTTGAGGCGCTCCTCGCCCTCCTCCTCGTGGACAGCGCTGATCAGCATGCCGCAGCTGGGAATACCCATCATCTTGCGCGGAGGCAGGTTGGTGATGGCGAGCAAGGTCTTGCCGACCAGGTCCTCGGGCTCGTAATAAGCGTGAATACCGGAGAGGATGGTGCGGTCGGTACCGGTACCGTCGTCGAGCGTAAAGTTCAGCAGCTTCTTGGACTTCTTGACGGCCTCGCATGCCTTGACCTTCACGGCGCGGAAATCGCTCTTGGAGAAGGTATCAAAGTCGACGAACTCCTCAAACAGCGGCTCAACGGCGATCTTGGAGTAATCGAGCGTGGGCTTAAGCGACTTAACGAATGGGCTCGCGGCGTTGCCGGCCTCGGCAGCCTTGGCGGCAGCGGCACCGGACTGGAAACCCTTCTCGGGCTTCATGTGCGGGAACAGCAGGACGTCGCGGATGGAAGCCTGGTTGGTGAGCAGCATGACCACGCGGTCGATACCGATGCCGATGCCGCCCGCGGGGGGCATACCGTACTCGAGGGCGCGCACGTAGTCCTCGTCGTACTCCATGGCCTCGTCGTCGCCGCCGGCCTTCTCGGCCATCTGGGCGGCAAAGCGCTCGGCCTGGTCGACCGGGTCGTTGAGCTCGGAGAACGCGTTGGCGTACTCGTGACCGGCAATGACCAGCTCAAAGCGGTGGGTCAGGCGCGGGTCGTCCTCAAAGCGCTTGGCAAGCGGGCTGACCTCGATGGGGTAATCGCACACGAAAGTGGGGTTGACGATGGTGTCCTCGCCCAGCTCGTCGTAGATCTCGGCGATGATCTTACCGGCGGTCCACTCGGGCTTGATCTCCAGACCCTTCTCACGTGCGGCAGCGGCGAGCTCCTCGACCGGAGTATCGATGGTGACCTGCTTGCCGAGCACGTCCGAGACGATGTCGGTCATGGGACGGCTTGCCCACTCACCAGAAAGGTCGATGGTCTGACCCTGGTACTCGATGACCTCGGGGTTGCCGATGGCCTTGTTCGCGGCCTTGATAACGCCCTGGGCGAGCGCCTTCATGCCCTCGAGGTCGGAGAAGGCACGGTAGGCCTCCATCGTGGTGAACTCGGGGTTGTGGGTAAGGTCCATGCCCTCGTTACGGAAGATGCGGCCGATCTCGAACACGCGCTCAAAACCGCCGACGATGCAGCGCTTGAGATGCAGCTCGGTGGCGATGCGCAGGTAGCACTCCTGATCGAGCGCATTGAAGTGCGTAATGAACGGCTTGGCCGTGGCGCCGCCCTGGATGGTCTGCAGGATGGGGGTCTCGACCTCCATGTAGCCGTCGGACTCCATAAAGCGACGGAAGGTGGAGAGAATCTGCGAACGCTTACGGAAGGTCTCGCGAACGTCGTCGTTGGCGATCAGGTCGACATAGCGTTGACGATAACGAGTCTCCTTGTCGGAAAGGCCGTGGAACTTCTCGGGCAGCGGACGAACGGCCTTCGACAGCAAGGTCGCGCTCTTGGGGGCTACGGAGAGCTGGCCGCGCTTGGTACGCACGACCACGCCGGTCACGCCCAGGATATCGCCCAGGTCGAGGGCCTTGAGCGTATTCCAGGCAGCCTCGTCCATGTCGTTGATGCGGCAGAACAGCTGAATCTCGGCAGTCGCATCGCGCACGACGATGAACATGATCTTGCCCTGACCGCGCTTGGCGACAACACGGCCGGCGATCTTCACGACGTCCTCGGTGTCCTCGCCATCGGCAAGCTCGGCATACTTAGCCTCGATGTCGGCAACGTAGTCCTCGAGCTCAGAGTGCTCGGGATAGGGGTTCTGGCCCGCCTCGAACAGGGCGGCACGCTTGGCCAGGCGGGTGGCGCGCTCGTCGTTGAGCGTCGATGCCTGATCGGCGGCGTTCTGATTCTCTGCCATAAGTTAGCTCCTCAAACTAAAACGCTCCCCAGGATTCGGTCCCAGGGAGCGAAAACATACCTTTACGCGGGACCGTGGTCTAGCGTGCGATCTTGGCGATGGTGTAGATGCGGGTCTTGCCGGAAGGCGTAACGACCTCGACGGAATCGCCCTCGCCGTGACCGATGATGGCGTGACCGACCGGAGACTCGTTGGAGATCTTGTGCTCGAGCGAGTTGGTCTCGGTGGTACCGACGAGCGTGACGTCCATGAGCTCGCCGTTGGGGTCGACCAGGGTAACGGTCGAGCCAATGGAGACGGTCAGGTCGCCCGTGCTGGCAGCAATCTGAGCGTTGGCGAGGATGGCCTGGATCTCGGCAATACGAGCGGCGTTCTGAGCCTGCTTGTCCTTGGCGGCATCGTACTCGGAGTTCTCCGAAAGGTCGCCGAACGCGCGGGCTTCCTTGATGTCCTCGACGATCTCCTTGGCGTAATCGCCCTCACGCCAAGCGAGCTCCTCGACGAGCTTCTGGCGGCCCTCAGCGGTCAGTACGATCTGGCTTGCGTCCATACGGATATCTCCCCAACTCTGATCAAACAATCAACTGTCAACAAAACGAAAAAGACCGGCTAGCCTGCGGGCAAGCCGGTCAGGTGCTCACCCCAAAGGGATGGGACTACTCTGCGTCCGCGTCGCTGTCCTCTGCCTGCTTCTTCTTGGCAGCAGCGAGCTTGGCCTCGAGCTCTGCGATCTCCTTGTCCTCCTCGGACTGCTCGACCACGACCTCCTCGGCCTGCTTGGTCTCGGCCTTATCGTCGCCCTCCATACCCTCACGGATATTCTTGACGGTAGAGCCGAGGGA
>CALGKS010000422.1 GCA_937930475.1 uncultured Collinsella sp.
GTATAGGATTCCGCGCATCCGCTTCGCGGATCCGCACCGGCTTCGCCCGCCTGCCGGCGGACTCGCCCGCTCGCTAAAAACGCTCCGCGTTTTCTTGACGTTCGCGCCTCGACCGAGGTTCGAATCCATGCCTGGTTCCCTAAAAAGAAAAGCCCCCGTTGCCGGAGGCTTCAAGTTCAATTGGTGCGGCGTATAGGATTCGAACCTATGACGTTCTGATTCGTAGTCAGACCCTCTATCCAGCTGAGGTAACGCCGCAGCGCAAGACATATAAAACCACTTTAGTTCGTTAGAGTCAAGCAAAAACTCAAACTTTTTTTCGCGCGAGCCGCAATTTGTCACGCTGCACCACAAGCATCAGCGCTTCTCGTGCGATCGATTGGCTTTTCGATCACATCGAACCCGGCGCCAAACTCCCCCAGAAGCGACCGCACCCGTTGGGCACAGTCGTAGTCGGCAAACGAGATGCTCAGCATTTGGGCCACCTGATTAGAAGTTCCAACGCCATAGAAGTGCTCAAGGACAACAAGCGCCTCATGCGCCACAAAGGTCTCGACCACATGCGGCGACTCCTCATAGCACCATTGCGTCAATGGTCCCTCACTCGTCTGCCGAACCACCAAGCCACCCATACCCGACGGCTCGCACGTTACCAGCAGCTGCTCCCCGCCCTCATCGCTCTGGAACAAAACAACCCGCTCGTCGAACAGCCCCATCACATCCCCTTTCTCTTGCTCTTAGTTAGCAAAAGCATAGCAGGTAGATGCATGTATACAGAACGTCTGTTCGTGTGTTTTCTATCGAGCTGTCCGCACGGCATGGTATAGCCGTACACAAAAAGGGCGCCCCTAAAAGGAGCGCCCTCGCAAATCGCCTATGCAGCTAGTTTACGCGACCGGCTCGATCTTCTCGAGGCCGCCCATGTAGGGACGCAGAACCTCGGGGATCGTGATGGTGCCGTCGGCGTTCTGGTAGTTCTCCAGAATGGCAGCCATGGTACGACCAGCCGGCAGGCCGGAACCGTTAAGGGTGTGCAGGTAGCGCGAACCCTTGAAGTTCTCGGGGTCGCGATACTTGATGTTGGCGCGACGGGCCTGGAAGTCACCGCAGTTGGAGCAGGAGCTGATCTCCTTGTAGGCGTTGTAGCTCGGCAGCCAAACCTCGATGTCGTAGGTCTGACGGGCAGAGAAGCCCAGGTCGCCGGTGCACAGGCTAATCACGCGATACGGCAGGCCCAGCTGCTGCAGCAGGTACTCGGCCTCGGCGGTCATGCTCTCGAGCTCCTCGTCG
Organism: uncultured Collinsella sp.; assembly: GCA_937930475.1. GTDB lineage: Bacteria > Actinomycetota > Coriobacteriia > Coriobacteriales > Coriobacteriaceae > Collinsella. Next base: position 1,291 of record CALGKS010000422.1, read on the forward strand.
GACTCCTCCGGCTTGGCAAACTTGACCATCTCAACTTTGTCGAACTCGTGCTGGCGAATGATGCCGCGGGTGTCGCGACCGGCGGAACCGGCCTCCTCGCGGAAGCAGGGGGTGAAGGCAGTGTAGCGGCGAGGCAGAGTGTCGGCGTCCAGAACCTCACCGGCATGCAGGTTAGTCAGTACGACCTCGGCGGTAGGGATCAGGAAGTTGTCGCCCGAGACGTGATAGGCGTCGTCCTCAAACTTGGGCAGCTGGCCCGTACCGAACATGGTCTGACGCTTGACGACGATGGGCGGCCACCACTCCTTAAAGCCACGACTCGTGTGCGTGTCCAGGAAGAAGTTGATAAGGGCGCGCTCCAGGCGGGCGCCGGCGCCACCGAGAACGGTGAAGCGGCTGCCGGAGAGCTTGTTGCCACGCTCGAAGTCGAGGATGTCCAGATCGGTGCCCAGATCCCAGTGCGGCTTAAAGTCGAAGTCGAACTCGCGTGGGGTGCCCCAGCGGCGACGTTCGATGTTCTCGTCCTCGTCCTTACCGTACGGGGTGGCCTCGCACGGAATGTTGGGCAGGTGAGACATGAAGTCGTACTGCTCCTGCTCAAGAGCGGTACGGCGCTCGGCCAGACCGTCGATCTTCTCGTTGACGGCGCGCACGGCCTCCTTGGCGGCCTCGGCCTCGTCCTTCTTGCCCTCCTTCATCAGGGCGCCAATCTTCTTGGACTCGGCGTTACGCGTGGCCTGGAGCTCCTCGACCTCGGTGATGACGGCACGGCGCTCGTCGTCGAGTTCAAAGAACTTCTCGCGATCCCAAGACGTCTGGCGGTTAGCCATAGCGGTATCGATGGCATCGGGGTTCTCGCGAACAAACTTGATATCAAGCATTAGATCCTCCGGCGATATACATTCCATTTAGGTTGCAACCTTGTACATGTATGGGCAAGTATATACTTATGAGCGTTTACGACCCAACTCAACTACGCAAGAAGGCACCCAATGGACGCAGTTTTTTCCTTTTTGTTTGGCACCCGCACCGGTTTCGCCATCCTTTTCGCCGGCGGCATCCTGCTATTTGCGATTCTTGCCTTTGTGATGGAGAAGCGCACCCATAAAATGTATGTCGACCGCGGCCCCAAGTCCGAGGATGAGGAAGACAGCTTCTGGGACTAACCTGCCAAAAAGAGACAGGCTTATTTTGGTCGGTTTTATCTGGGCAAACGCAAGCGCCCCGCAACTGGAATTGAGCCAGTTGCGGGGCGCTTTTTGCTCAAGGTACAAAACCGCAGGAAAACCCTGCCAAAATAAATCTGTCCCTTATTGGTCAGTTTACTGGAGAGTAGCGTCGATGGCCTTGACCAGGGCACTGCGCATGCCGGCGTCCTCGAGCGCGACGACGCCCCTGATGGTAGCACCGCCGGGCGAGCACACGGCATCCTTCATCGCTGCGGGATGCTGGCCGGTTGCAAGCTGCAGCTTTGCCGTACCCAGCACCATCTGGCTCACAATACGATAGGCATCGGCGCGCGGAATACCGTGTTTGACGGCCGCATCGCCCAGAGCCTCGATCGCCATGGCGACAAACGCCGGGGCGCAACCGCCCACGGTACCGCCCACAAACAGCAGGCTCGAATCGAGCTCGACCACCGTGCCAAGCTTTCCGAGCAGATCGAGCACCGTGGCACGCTGTTCGCCGCTAAGCGCGGAAGCCTTCTCGCAGGCGATAACGCCCTCGCCCACCGAAACCGGCGTGTTGGGCACCGTCGAGATATGAGCGACACCTGGCAGGACCTGTTCCCACTTGGCGCTATCCCAGGTCCAGGCGACCGAAAGGACGACCTTGTCGGCAAGCGCATCCTTGAGTGGAGCGAAGACCTTCTCAATCATGTACGGCTTGACCGCCGCAACCACGATATCGGACGCGGCAACAACCTCCGCCGCATCGTGGCAGGCAGCCATGCCCCGCGCCTCGCAACGCTCGACCAAAGCATCGTAGCGGCCTGCGCAGGCGCACATGTCGCCCGCGGCCACGCCGGCGGCAATCCAGCCATCGGCCATAGCACTCGCCATATTGCCAAAACCGACAAATCCGATCTTCATATCACACAGTCCTCTCAGATGCGTTCCTCAAAAACGAAAGTCATTGTCCCACGCCATTGTTTCGTATTGCCGACCTACTTGTGATACGGCTCGCCACGACTGATCTTGCAGGCGCGGTAGATCTGCTCCAGCAGTACCACGCGCGCCAGGTTGTGCGGCAAGGTAATGCGTCCAAAGCTGAGCATCTCGTCGGCGCGGGCGCGCACAGCATCGCTCACGCCGTCCGATCCGCCGATTACAAAAGCGATGTCGCTGTTACCTCGCAGCATGAGGTCATCGAGACGGGTCGAGAGCTCCTCGCTCGAACGCTCCTTGCCCTCAATGGCCAGCAAGATCACATGCGCTCGAGGCGGCAGAGCGGCAAGAATCGCCGCCCCCTCCTTGTCGCGCGCGGCATCCACGCCGCCCGCCTTGGCCGGATCGATATCGGCAACCTCGCGCATATCCACCTTGGCATAGGCGCCCAGGCGTTTGGTGTATTCGGCGCACGCGTCCTTCCAAAAGCGCTCTTTGAGCTTGCCAACGCAAACAACAGTATATTTCACGCGCGTCTACTCCTTCGATTCGTTCTGAACTTTGCCGGCGGTCAGCA
>CALGKS010000423.1 GCA_937930475.1 uncultured Collinsella sp.
ACAAGGCTACGGTCATGATGTTCGGCCTCACCAAGCCCGATGAGACAATCACCGTCAAGCCCTTCGAGGTCTTCCAGAAGGAGCTTGTGCTTACCTCGTCCTACATTAACCCTTATACGCAGCGTCGTGCGCTCGAGCTCATCGACTCTGGCAGGCTCGACGTATCCTCGATGGTCGCAAAGGTAGCCTCCCTCGACGAACTCGACGCCATCCTGTCAGACCCGGCCCTGCGTGCCATGGGCAAATATATAATCGACCCCGGCAAGTAAATCGATTGACACCTGCGCGGGCGGCCCTCATCCGTCGCTCGCGCACTCAGCTCTAGGAGACCGTCATGGCGCGAGCCATCTTCCAAACTATTTATGACAACGTGAAGCAGTCGATTGACGACGGCACATACGCCTATCAGAGTTATCTGCCTTCGGAGACTGAGCTCACGCAGCTGTTTGACTGTTCGCGCATGACGGTCCGTCGCGCCATCTCGATGCTTGCGGCAGATGGTTACGTGCTCCCCCAGCAAGGCAAAGGCATGCGCGTCATTCGCAACATCAGTGACGAGAAGAGTCGTGGCGGCGGCGGACTCGAGACCTTTAAGGAAATCGCGACCAGCCGAGGCTTTGAGCTCAAGACTGTCACCACCGTCTTTGAGCTCCTCGTCTGTAGCAAGGCACTCTCCAGGATTACCGGGTTTCCCGAAGGCTGCGAGCTCACGCGCGCCAAACGCATCCGTTATGCAAACGGACATGCCGTGTGCTCCGACGACTCCTATTACCTAAGCTCACAGGTACCGGGACTGACACCCGAGATTGTCAACGACTCGATCTATCGTTACCTCGAAGAAGACCTTGGCATTAAGATTGCCACGGGCAAACGCGATGTAACGATTGAACATCCCACGCCCGAAGATGCGCGCGTGCTCGATCTCGACGACTTTAACGCACTCGCCGTTATACGCGGGCAGACCTACAACGCCGACGGCATCCTTATGGAATACACCGAGACCAAACAGGTCCCCGGGTTCTTTTTGCTCCATGAAACCGTGACGCGCAACGGCACCGGTCGAACCGGCCACCAAAGCAGCATGAACTAACCATCTATTAGTTGCGGTGGGATAGTTCCTAGAATGGCCCGCTTAAGGGCAAAACGGGAACTATTCCACCGCAACTTTTTTGCCGGCGGGGCAGTACCTGTCCCACCGGCCATCATTTACGCTCTTTTAGCTAGTCCGCGAGCTTTTCCACCTGGTCGAGCATCTTGTCGAGCTTGGCCTTTGCCTCGGCCTTGACCTTCTGGGCTTCTTCGTGGGCCTTAGCCTTCTGGGCGGCCTTTTCCTC
>CALGKS010000424.1 GCA_937930475.1 uncultured Collinsella sp.
GTGAGCGGGTTTTTAATGTACTGGGCCTCGTCGAGCACCACGCGAGCAAAGTCCCGCTCGGCATACTCGTCGATATCGCGGCGCATGAGGTCATACGACGTCACGACCACGTTATGCTCAGCGGCACCGGCGATCTGCACGCGGCGCTGCGCCTTGGCACCCACGATGGCGCACACGTCGAGCGAAGGCGCAAAGCGCTCCAGCTCGGCAGTCCAGTTATACACGAGCGACGCAGGGCACACCACGAGCGTGGGCTTGGCGTCCCCCGCCTCCACGCGCGCCAGGATATGCGCGATCATCTGCAGCGTTTTGCCCAGGCCCATATCGTCGGCCAAGATGCCGCCGAGGCCCAGGTGCTCGAGCGAACCGAGCCACTGGTAGCCATCGACCTGGTAGCCACGAAGCGTGGCCTTGAGCGAAGCGGGTACCGTAAAGTCCATCTTGCCGAGCGTGTCCAAGCGCTCGACAGTGCGACGGAACGCGGCATCGCGATCGGCCTCGAGCGCAGGCGTGCGCGCGAGCATGCTATCGACAAACAAGGTGCTCGATGCGGGAAGCGACACGCCATCGAGCAGGTCGACGGCATCGACGCCCAGGTCCTCGGCAAGGCCAAACGCGGCGCGGGCGCCCTCGTCCAGGCGCACAATGTCGCCGGATGTCAGGCGTGCAAACGTCTGATGGCGCTTGTACGAGTCCAGGTAGATGGCAAGGTCCGCGGCTGAAAGCCCGCTCGCGCCCAGCTCGACGTCGAGCAGGTTGCTCTTGACGGTCGCGCGCACCGAGAGCTTGGGCGCGGGGCGTACTGAGATCTGGCGCAGGCGGTCGCTGAGCATGACCTCGCCAAGCTCGGACAAGGCGGCAAGGCCCTCGGTGAGCAGGCAGAACAGGCTCTCGTCATCGCGTTCCTCAAACGCCAGACCGCCCTCGTGGAAATCGAAGTACATGGCAGCCGTGTCCATAACGCGAAACTCCGCCACCATGTCGCGGGGCGGCACACCGGGGCGCTGGTCTTCGAAGGGGCTTCCCGGAGCACCCAGGCTAAAGAGATCTGCCGACCAATCGCCGTAGGCAACCGTGATTTTGCAGGTCACGAGCCCGTCGTCGACACCGATTGCCATGGCAAAGCTCGGCTCGGGCGCCACGGTATCGAGCACGGCGGGAGCGGTGAGGTCGGTGTATTCGCGCAGCACGGGCAGCGCCATACGGCAGAACTCGCCCACCTGTTCGGCGGCGATATGGACCGGCGTACGGCAGGGCAGCAAACGCGACAGAAACGGTGCAGCATGCTGGGCAAACGCCGCGTCCGTACGGCGCGCGCGATGCGTGTCGACCAGATAGGCAACATCGCCCGAGGTAAAGCAGTACGCATCGGCAGGCAGGCGCAGGTCATAACTGCCGCCGGCCGCCGGCGCGATCTTGGCGGCAAGGAGCGGTGGGCGCTTTGCCGAGTCCTCGTCCTCCGCTTCCAGTGTCGACTCAACCGCCACCTCATAGGAACGATGCGTCGTCGTCCCCCGTGACCAGGCGGGCTCAAAGGAGATGGTCTGGCCGCGCAGCAGGTCCAGCACATATACGATGTCATGCTCGGACAGCGGCAGCTGGCGCTCGGCGACAAAGCCGCTGCGAGCAAAATCGTACGCCGCCGAGCGCGAGCTCGTAATGTCACCGAGATAGGCAACCGTCGTCGCAACAAGGTCGAGCAGGCGCACCGAAACCTCGTCAAAGGCCTCGGGCGTATGGAGGAACGTGAGCTTCTTGCCGTACGAGAACGTACCGCCTCGGACATAGGCGGCGGCCATGCCGTCGATGTCCTTGACCACGTAGGACACCGAGCCGCAGCGGATGCGAAGCTCGAGCGCCCAGCTAAAGCGGTCGGCAAACAGCGGATTGTAGTACGGCACCAGCGAGGGCTCCAATACCGCCTTGGGAGCATCGGGGTCGACGGTGGCGGCAAGCTTGCGGCGCATACCCGCCAACTCATCCATGCGCGCGTCCGAAAGATCGGAGAGTGCCTTCATGAGACTCGGGCTCGTGGGGACCGGCGCCGGAAAGGGAAAGTTGGGGTTGACCGTCGGCGCAGCGGACGCGGGGCGCGCGGGCCGCTTGGGCGGCGTCGTGAACGTACGGACCGGCGTGCGCAGGCCCTCAACGGACTCGGTGCCGCTCGCATCCAGATACGCCAGTGCCGTGGCGATGGCATGTTTGCACATGCCGGGGTAGCGGTAGGCCGCAGGGCAATCGCAGTCGTAGTCGATAACCTCGTGCTCGTCCACATCGAGTTCCACATGCGTCTTGTACAGGTCGCCGCGCGAACCGCGCACCGTACCCTCGACCGTCACGTTCTTGGAGAAGCGCGAGCCGGAGTCCTCAAACGACAGCACGGCGCCGTTGAGCATGAGCGAACGCCCCTTCATAAAGGTGCCGCTGAGCGCCGCTTCCTTACGAAGCGCCTGCACAAACGTCCCCTGTGCCATCACTTCCTCCAATCAACCCGCCAAATGATTTTTCTGGGACGGGGATGAAAAAATCATTCCCGTCCCAAAAAGACAGCCCCGTTATGCAT
>CALGKS010000425.1 GCA_937930475.1 uncultured Collinsella sp.
GATGATAACCATCTTGATATAGGAGCCGCGGCGCTCGCGAAGCGTGCGGGCCTGCGTCACATAGGCGATGCGAGCCGCCTCGGATGCCTCCGAGCGCATCTGGGCTTCACGCGCGATGGCGGCCGCTTCAGCCGATGCGCGGGTACCCATCAACGACCTCTCCGCTCGCGTGCCAGACATTTAGAAATCATCGGGGGAGAGCGTATGGACGAACTCGTCGAACTTCTCGAACTCCTGCTCGTCGTCAACTTCCTCGGCATGGGCAGAAACGGTACCCAGGCGATTCATGATGTCGTCCTCCACGAACATGGGGGCATTACTGCGCACGGCAAGGGCAATGGCGTCACTGGGGCGGGCGTCAATCTTGCGCTCGTCACCATCGACCAGCACGACAATCGTCGCATAGAACACCGGCGGCTCGGCACGAACGATCTCGATGCGCTCGAGCTTGGCGCCCAGGGCATCGACGGTGTCAAGCAGCAGGTCATGCGTTATCGGGCGCTCGGCGCGACCGTTATCGATACCACGGCTAATGGCCGCGGCCTCAAACGAGCCGGTCTGAATGGAAAGCGAACGCAGGGGCGCCGTCGAATCCGACTTGCCGCAGCGCTCACGAAGCACGATAAGCGATGGTACGGGACCGGCGGCCATGACGATGGTCTCTATGTCGACACGAACCATGGAACACCTCCGGTACGTAGCGGTTAACACACGGCAGGGTCGCCGCATTGAATAGCTATACTACCCAATCTTTCGCCCAGCACACAAAATCAAAGTAGTTAATTTGGGACGGGGCTATTTTGACTACTTTTAGTTGGATAAGAAAAAAGCCCCGAGGCAATGCCCCAGGGCTCTTAACGTTTTGATGGTGGACCTGACAAGATTCGAACTTGTGACCTCCCGGTTATCAGCCGGACGCTCTAACCAACTGAGCTACAGGTCCATCATGGTGGAGGTTAGGGGGATCGAACCCCTGACCTCAGGCTTGCAAAGCCCGCGCTCTCCCAGCTGAGCTAAACCCCCACGGAGAAAGTAATAAACACCCCAGCGGCGACTCGGCTCTCGCTGGGGTGTTTATTGCGAAAGAAAGTGGTGGACCTGACAAGATTCGAACTTGTGACCTCCCGGTTATCAGCCGGACGCTCTAACCAACTGAGCTACAGGTCCATC